>DATBBR010000070.1 GCA_036270875.1 Acidimicrobiales bacterium | reverse complement strand
GAAGTGGCTGGGGTCATTACCACCTTCAGCCTGGTTCCCGCCGGCAGCCAACGGGCCGCCTCGGTGGTTCCCAACCTCCTTCGAGCCAAGGATGCCGGCCCTCGTCTGGAGGACGTGGTCTGGGACCCCGGCTATTCGCTGTGCCGACCGGAGACGGGGTACTGGCCCCTGGCCCGAGCCGGAGTCCACACCACCTTCCAGCCCGTCACCCACCAGCGAGGCCAGCGGCCCTCACCTCAAGGAACCGTGCTGATCGACGGCACGCTGTTCTCAGACTTGTTGCCCGAGGATCTACGGGACCTCCCGATGCCGGCTCGAGGGGCAATCGAGGCCGAGAAGGCCTCCAACGAAGAGGCCTTCAACCGCCGGGCACGATGGCGCTATGTCCGCCACGCTGGCCCCGACCAGGATGGGTCCACCCGGTGGCGCTGTCCGTTCTGCGCGGGCCTGCTGCGGTCTCGTTCGTTTCCTCGGACCATGCGCCGGTCTCGCTCTGCTCCCTTGGCTCAGACCGAGTCCACTAGCTGTTGTGGCGGCATCCTCACCGTGCAGCCGGCCGAGCTTCCCTTGTGGCAGCGACTGCTGCCGGGGACGACGGCATGGCGCATCTCCATGGGTCGGCGCCAGGTGGCCGAGTCGGTGAACGCCGCCCTGAAGGGCGCCTTCGTGTCTCTCAGCCGAGGCTTCTTCAGGGTCATGGGCGAGACCAAGGCGACAGTGCTGCTCGGCTTCACCCTGGCGGGCTTCAACCTGGACCGTGTGCGCAGCTTCTTGGCCAAGCACCGCCTTCCGCTTAGCCGCGATTCGATTGAGGACCCCTCGGCACGCCCGCGCCGCGCCAAGCGGCGCCGTGGCACCTGGACTGACGTGCTTCCGAACGAGCGGGACCGGGCCTCACCCCGCTAGCCGGCATCTCAGTTCGAACAGTGCAGCCATCCACGCCGTCCTGACGCGCCCACGTGCGGACGTGGTTGACCGATCCGACGCGAAACCGCCGGCCTGAAGGCCGGCGGAGCGCACATCTCGGGATGACGGACGAGCAAACAGCCTCGCCGCCATCTGCGAGAAGGGTTTCGTGAACACTCGGGGCGTTCTTTCATGAACACCCCTTCGTGGAGGTGGCGGGAATCGAACCCGCGTCCTTCGGCTTCTCAACGGGCCTTCTCCGAGCGCAGCCGGTGGGAAAGTCTCGGCCCTCGCGCCGCCACTGGCATCGGTGCGAGGTCCCAGCCGACGAAAGTGTCCCCACTGGCTTGTCGGCACTACCAGTTGGGTAAGCCCCGCTAGATGTCGCCCGGATCCGGCCCGCAGGGCTGAGACCGGTCGGACGTCGCTACTTTTTAAGCAGCGAGCTCGAGCTGAGGCTCGGCGTTTGTTTGTTTTCCGGCTTATTTACGTGGACTCCGGAGACCACGGCTCGCTTCTCCCGTCTCGACGACCGAAGTCGAAGCCAATCACCCCCTTGTCACTGTGCGAACTAACAGTCTACCGGCCAGGCCCCCCGGCCCGACCCTTCGACGGCGCCCGTCACTCGCCCCGCCGTTGCCGGGCGGTGGCCCTAGCCACCTCCCGCTCGGCGTCCCGGGCGGCGATGGCGCGGCGCTTGTCGTAGGTGCGCCGGCCGCGGGCCAGGGCGAGCTCCACCTTGGCCCGGCCGTCACGAAAATAGATGGACAGCGGCACCAGGGTCAGCGACTGCTGCTTCGTCCTGCCGACCAGCTCATCGATCTGACGCCGGTGGAGGAGCAGCTTGCGGGGACGGTCGGGGTCGTGGCTGCCGAAGCCCTGGGCGTACTCGTAGGGCGCCACGTAGGCGCCGACGAGCCAGACCTCGCCTCCATCGATCCGGGCGTAGGCGTCGCGCAGCGCCGCCCTGCCCGCCCGCAGCGACTTCACCTCGCCGCCCTGAAGGGCGATCCCGCACTCGAAGGTCTCGAGCAGGTCGTAGTCGTGCCGGGCGCGTCGGTTCTGGGCGATCCGGCGGTACCGCTCCGGGGGTCGCTTTCCCGCCTTGGAGCCCGCCCCGCTGGTCCCTGTCCGGCTCGCCCCCGTCCCCGAGCGAGAGCGTGCTTTGGGTGACATGCCAGCTCGACGGTAGCCTCTCGGGCCGATGCTTCGGCTCCCCGTCGTGGTCTACACCGAGGTCGTCGGCCACTGCCTCGGGGGCCTGCCCGACGAGGCCTGCGGGCTTCTCGGAGGCGACCCGGCGAGCACCCAGGCCAGCATCTGCTACCCGACCAGGAACGCCGCCGCCTCGGCCCGCACCTACACGGTCGATCCCCGGGATCACCTGCGTGCCGACCGAGACGCCGAGTCCCGCGGGCTGGAGATCGTCGGGGTCTTCCATTCGCATACCCACACCGACCCCTACCCGTCGGCCACCGACGTCGCCCAGGCCCCCGACCCCAGCTGGCACTACGTGCTGGTCTCCCTCCGGGACGAAAGCCCCACCCTGCGCTCATACCGGATCATGGACGGCAAGATCGACGAAGAGCCGGTTGTCCTCGAAGGCCGTTAGAATCTGTACCGAAGAGGTCAACATTTCCCTGGAGGGGTCGGTGCCCGTAGAAGTGCGACTGCCCACGGTCCTCCGCCAGCACGCCAGCGGCCAGTCGACGGTCTCGGCCTCCGGGTCCACCGTCGGCGAGGTGCTCGAGGACCTGGTCCGGACCTTCCCCGGCATGGCCGGCCAGGTGGTCACGTCTGACGGGACCCTGCACAAGTTCGTGAACGTCTACCGCAACGACGACGACGTCCGCTATCTGGACCGGCTCGACACCAAGGTCTCGGACACCGACGTGATCTCCATCCTCCCCGCCGTGGCCGGGGGCGCCGGGCCGGCACGGTCGTAGGAGTGTCGTGGCCTACTACGCCAGCGTCCTGGACCTGATCGGGAACACCCCGCTCGTCGAGGTCAGCGCCCTCAGCCCCAACCCGGACGTCCGCATCCTCGCCAAGCTGGAGGGGCAGAATCCTGGCGGATCCATCAAGGACCGCATCGCCCTCTCCATGGTCGAGGAGGCCGAGAAGGACGGCACGCTGCAGTCCGGCCAGACCCTGATCGAGCCCTCCTCGGGCAATACCGGCATCGGCCTGGCCATGGTGTGCAGGCTCAAGGGCTACGACCTGAAGATCGTGCTCCCCGCCAACGTCTCGATCGAGCG
This sequence comes from Acidimicrobiales bacterium, assembly GCA_036270875.1. Classification (NCBI taxonomy): domain Bacteria; kingdom Bacillati; phylum Actinomycetota; class Acidimicrobiia; order Acidimicrobiales; species Acidimicrobiales bacterium. Next base: position 84,892 of record DATBBR010000070.1, on the reverse strand, counting down.
CCGCCAGCTCCTCGAGGTCTGGGGCGCGGAGATCGTCGAGTCGCCGGGCCAAGAGGGCTCCAACGGCGCCGTGCGCCTGGCGCGCGACCTGGCCCAGCAGCACCCCGAGTACGCCTTTCTGTACCAGTACGCGAACCAGGCCAACCCCAAGGCGCACTACGAGGGGACGGGGCCCGAGATCTGGCGGGATTGCCCCGAGGTCACCCACTTCGTGGCCGGGCTGGGCACCAGCGGCACCCTGCTCGGCGTCGGCCGGTTCCTCAAGGAGCGCAACCCGGCCCTCCAGGTCTGGGCCATCGAGCCGCCGACGGGCGAGATGGTCGACGGCCTGCGCAACCTCGACGACGGCTACATCCCGCCGATCTTCCTCGACAACGGCGGGCCCGACCTGCTGGACCGCAAGACAATGGTGGGGACCCGCGAGTCGATCGAGTGGACCCGGCGGTTGACCGATGTCGGGCTGTTCGGGGGGATCTCCTCGGGCGCCGTCATGGCCGGGGCAGCCCGGTGTGCCTCGTCCATCAGCGCGGGCGTCGTCGTCATTGTCGTTGCCGACGGCGGGTGGAAGTACCTCTCGACCGGTGCGTGGACCGGCGACCTGGATGCCGTCACCGAGCGGGCCAGGCACACGATCTATTTCTGAGCGTCTGCCGGTGGGCGCTCCGCTGGAGGACCTGGAGGCCCAAGCCCGCGGCATGCTGCCCCGGGCCGTGTACGACTACCTGGCCGGCGGGGCCGAGGACGAACGCACCTTGGCGGACAACGTCGCTGCCTGGGCCCGGGTGCGCCTACGACCGAGGATCCTCTGCGACGTGACCGAGGTGTCGGTCGCCACGACGGTGCTCGGCACCCCCGTCCGGTTGCCGGTGCTGGTGGCCCCGGTCGCCTTTCACCGCGTGGCGCATCCAGAGGGCGAGGTGGCCACAGCGCGAGGCGCGGCGGCCGCCCGCACCATCATGGTGGCCTCGACCCGGGCGTCGACGCCGCTCGAAGACATCGCCGCCGCCACCCCCGGGCTCCCCCCGTGGTTCCAGGTCTACGTGCTCCGGGACCGAAGCTGGACGGCGGACCTGGTAGCGCGGGCGGTCGCGGCGGGCTATCGAGCCCTGGTCCTGACCGGCGACACGCCCTTCGTCGGGAGTCGGCGGCGCGACGCCGACAACCGCTTCGTGCTGCCTCCCGATGTCGGCATGGCCAACCTCCCCGCCGGCGCCGAGGTCACCGTCGCCGACCCCGACGACTACCCCGGCGCCCACCAGAGCCCGGCGGTCACATTCGACGACATCGGGTGGTTGGCATCGATCTCCGGGCTGCCCGTCGTGGTGAAGGGCGTGCTGCGGGGCGACGACGCCCTGCGCTGCATCGACGCCGGCGCGTCCGGGCTCGTCGTCTCGAACCATGGAGGCCGCCAGCTCGACGGGGCCGTGGCGGCGGCCGACGCCCTCCCCGAGGTGGCGAGGGCGGCGGCGGACCGGGTCGAGCTCTACGTCGACGGCGGGATCCGCCGCGGCGCCGACGTCCTGAAGGCCCTCGCCCTCGGGGCCAGGGCGGTGCTCGTGGGCCGCCCGTTGCTGTGGGGACTGGCCACGGCCGGAGCCTCGGGCGCCCAGGGCGTGCTGGAGCTGCTCGGATCCGAGCTCGCGCAGGCCATGGCCCTGGCCGGCGCCTCCGGCGTGGACGACCTGACGCCCGATCTCGTCGTCCCCAGCCCTACGGCCCCCCACCAGTAGTCTTCGCCCGTGGACGACCGGCCCATCGGGGTCTTCGACAGCGGTTTCGGCGGGCTCACGGTGGTCCGGGCCCTGCTGGACCTCGTTCCCGGCGAGGACCTGGTCTACATCGGCGATACCGGCCGTTATCCGTACGGCCCGCGCCCCCTGGACGAGGTCCGCAGCTACGCACGCCAGATCGCCCGCCTCCTCGTCGATGAGCACGGCGTCAAGATGCTCGTGGTGGCCTGCAACACGGCCTCAGCTGCCGCCCTCGAACTGCTCCGCTTCGAGCTCGACGTCCCTGTGTTGGGCGTCATCGATCCTGGCGTGCGCGCCGCCGTGCAGGCGACGCGCAATGGCCGGCTGGGAGTGATCGGCACGGTCGGCACCATCTCGTCCGGCGCGTACCAGCGCTCGGTGCGTGCCCAGCGGGCGCCTGTCACGTTGCGGTGCGCCGCCTGCCCCGGCTTCGTGGAGTTCGTGGAGAGGGGCGAGACCGACAGCGACCAGTGCCACGTGCTCGCCGAGCGTCTGCTCTCCCTGATGCGGTCGGACCAGGTCGACACGCTGCTGCTGGGCTGCACCCACTACCCGTTCCTGGCTCGCACCATCGGCGACGTCATGGGTCGTGACGTCGTGCTCGTGTCCTCGGCCGAGGAGACGGCGTTCGAGGTGCTGTCCATCATCTCGGACACGGGCCTGGGCCACCGCACCGCCGCCAAGGGGTCACACCGGTTCCTGTCCTCGGGCGACGTGGGCTGGTTCCGCGAGCTGGGTGGCCGGCTGCTCGGCCCCGAGCTCGACGACGTCGAGCGCATCTCCTGGGATCCGGCCTAAGTGCCTCGTGCCTGCGGTCCGGTCCTCCGGCCGGCCTCCCGGGGCCCCAGGCACCGGTGAGCCTCAGCCTGACTGTGCTCGGCTGTGACGGCAGCTACCCGGGCCCAGGGGGCGCCTGCAGCGGCTACCTGGTGCGCGGCGGTGGGGTCAGCGTGTGGCTCGACGCCGGGTCGGGCACGCTCGCCAACCTCCAGCGTCACATCGACCTCCGTCGGGTGGATGCGGTGGTGCTCAGCCACGAGCATCCCGACCACTGGATGGACCTCGAGGGCTTCGCCGTCGCCCGGACCTACGTGGTCGGCGGTGGTGTCGTGCCGGTCTACGCGCCGGCCGGTCTGCGCGCCCATCTGTACTTCGATCCGCCCGGCGTCTTCGACTGGCGCGAGGTCGCCGACGGCGACCGGATCGGCGTCGGGGGCCTCACCCTGAGCTTCCGGCGCACCGACCACGGCCCGGAGACGCTGGCCGTGCGTGTCGACGGCGACGGCTCCTCGGTCGGATACTCTGCCGACTCCGGGCCGGGCTGGTCACTCGAGGCCCTCGGCCCCGGCCTCGACCTGGCGCTGTGCGAGGCCACCTACCTGCGAGACGACGAGGGGAGAGCCCAGCACATGAGCGCTCGTCAGGCCGGGACATCCGGTCGGGAGGCCGGTGTGGGCCGGCTGGTATTGACCCACCGCTGGCCCACGGTGGCCGCTGAGGCTAGTCGTGACGAGGGCAGCACGGCGTTCGGCTCCGAGGTGGAGCTAGCCCGGCCCGGCGGGGAGCTCTTGGTCGGCCCGGGAGGCCGGCCGGGAGACATGAAGTGAGGGCCGACGGGAGGGCGATCGACGAGCTACGGGCGACGTCGTTCCTGCGCGACTACACCGAGGCGCCGCTCGGCTCGACGCTGGTGACGGCCGGCCGCACGAGGGTCCTGTGCACCGCATCGGTCGAGGACCGGGTGCCGGCGTGGATGCGTGGTGGCGGCAAGGGCTGGGTGACCGCCGAGTACTCGATGCTCCCCGGCTCGACGATCGAGCGGACGCCGAGAGAAGCGGCGCGGGGCCGGCAGTCGGGTCGGACCCAGGAGATCCAGCGCCTGATCGGCCGGTCGCTACGCGCCGTCTGCGACATGGCGACGCTGGGGGAGATGCAGGTGGTGGTCGACTGTGACGTGCTCCAGGCCGACGGTGGGACGCGTACGGCGGCCATCTGCGGTGCCTACGTGTCGCTCCACGACGCGCTGACGCGGCTCATGCAGCAGGGTCGCCTGTCGGCTCACCCCCTCGGCGAGGCGTGCGCGGCCGTGTCGGTGGGCGTGGTCGAGGCCTCGTGTGTGCTCGACCTCGACTACCGCGAGGACGTGGCTGCCGAGGTCGACATGAACGTGGTGATGACGTCGTCAGGTCGTTTCGTCGAGATCCAGGGCACGGCCGAGGGGCTGCCGTTCTCCAAGACCGAGCTCGAGGAGCTGCTCAGCCTGGCCGAGCACGGGATCGCCGGCCTGCTGGAGCTGCAGACGGCGGCGCTGTCCGAGCCCCCGCCGCCGCGCTAGGGGACCGCGCTGATGCGGCTGGTGCTGGCCACCGCCAATCCCGACAAGGTGGCGGAGATCGCCGCGCTGCTCACCCGGGTCCAGCTCGCGCCCCGGCCGCCCGCCCTGCCCGAGGTCGACGAGAGCGGGCAGACGCTGGAGGAGAACGCGCGCCTCAAGGCCCGAGCCGTCGTCGAGGCGACCGGTGCGGCGGCGGTGGCCGACGACACGGGCCTCGAGGTGGCGGCGTTGGGCGGGGCGCCAGGGGTGCGATCGGCGCGGTACGCAGGGGAGGACGCCAGCTACGCCGACAACGTGGCCAAGCTCATCGGCGCCCTGGAGGGAGTGACCGACCGCCGGGCCCGGTTTCGTACCGTGGCCCTGGCCTGCTTTCCCGACGGTCGCGAGGTGGTGGCCGAGGGCGCCGTCGAAGGGGTCATCACCGACGAGCCGCGCGGGGACGGAGGGTTCGGCTACGACCCCGTCTTCCTGCCCGAGGGAGGCGAGGGTCGCACGTTCGCCGAGATGACCCCCGAGCAGAAGAACTCCCTCTCCCACCGCGCCCGCGCCTTCACCCGGCTGGCCGAGCTGCTCGCCAGCTGACTGGCGACGATCACCAACCTCGCAGGTCCACCGGCATGGCACCGATCACCTCGTCGCCCCGCACCAGGTGCATGACCTGGTGGTAGGCGACGGTCGGGTCGACGTGGGCCGGGATCACCCGAACGCGGTCGCCGACCCGAACCGGGTCGGTCGGCCCGAAGGTGACGTGCTCGTCGGAGCAGAACCAGACCGTGCCCCCCTCGACGGTCGGGTTGCCGTGGTCCATGGCCAGCGACTTGAGACCGCAGTTGGCGACGGCCCAGCCCGGTGAGACCGAGATGACCGTGGACAGCACGAAGAGCGCCTGACGGAAGGGCAGGTCGAGCCGCCCGTAGGCGGTGTCCATGAGGGCGTAGGAACCCGCTTGGATCTCGGTGGCCCAATGGTTGATGTCGTAGGTGCCGGTACCGCCCGCAGAGACGAGGTCGCCGCCGACATCACCGTGCGCCTTGACGAGCAGCGCCATGCAGTCGCCGACCATGGCGATGCGCTGGGCGCGGTCCTCCAGACCCACCACGTGACCCTCGTAGCCCATGACCCCCCGGACGGCGAGGCCCCGGGCGCGGGCCTGCTCGGCGAGGCGGCCGGCGTCCTCGGGCGCGCAACCACAGCGCGGCAACCCGACGTTGACGTCGATCACGACCTCGCGCACACCCCCGTCCGCGGCGGCGGCCACTGTCTCGGGCGAGTCGACGGCGAGGGTCACCCTGGCCCCGGAGCTGGCCACGGCGCCGAGCCGGCGGGCGTCGACGACCTCGTTGGCCAGGAGCAGGTCCCGGCCCAGCCCGGCCGCCGCCATTCCCTCGACCTCGGCGATGGTTGCGCAGGTGAAGCCGGGATGGCCGGCGTCGGCCTGGCGGGCAGCCAGGGCGGTCGACTTGTGAGCCTTGACGTGGGGCCGCATGCGGGCGCCGGGAAGCGCGCCGGCCATCGTGGCCAGGTTGTGCTCGAGGGCGTCGGCCTCGACGACCAGAGCAGGGGTGACGAGCTCGGTCACATTCACCGGACCCGGAGCGTAGCCGGGGGATGAGGCGCGCCCGGGGCCGGCAGGTTGCGGAATCGGGCCCCTCTCCATCCGACCGGGCGGGGCCGGGTGGGTCAGAGCTCCGCCCGCTCTGCTTCCCAGGAGTCGGGTAGGGCGTCGAGACCGGCACGAAAGCGGTCGGGATCGAACGGCTCCTCGTACTGCATGGTCCGCCAGGCTTCGCCGGAGACCACCGATCCCAGCATGTGCAGGATCTCGTGACGCTGGTAGCCGAGGGTCATCAGCCGCTGCGCCGTGGGCCAGGTCTCGGGTGGATCGTCCATCCACAGCTGGTTGGCCACGATCTCGTGCATCGAGATGTGGAGCCGCGGGCTCATCAGGTTGCCGCGCAGGGTGATCTCGTCCTGGTCGTCCTCCACCGCCTGCTGGAGCTCCGGGTGCTCGGCGAGGATCAGGAAGTGACGGTCGTCCTCCTCGCCGGGATCGAGCAATGAGAGCTCGATCCCACCCATCCGCCCCTGACCAGCGGGGACGGCCCACCGCCGACGGTCCTCCTCGCCCACCCGCGGCAGGTTACGCCAAACCGCGTTCTCGCCGCCGGCCGGCTCTTGCTACACAGGTGCGGTGACCGCCACGATCGAGGCCACGTCGAACGACATCCAGACCCGCCCGAGCCGGGTGCCGCTGGCCTGGATCGCCGTGACGGCCCTCTTGGTGCTGCCTGCGCTGGTGGCCGCCGCGTCCCTGCTCGGCCGCCACTGGTACGCGTCCGGCGACCAGGCGTTCGAGGTGCTGCGCATCGGCGACGTCGGCAGTCGGCACACGCCGCTGGTGGGGGTGCCGTCCCGCTTCGGGTGGTACCACCCGGGCCCCCTCCTCTTCCTCGTGCTGGCGCCGGCTCAGCGCCTGCTCGGCGAGACGGGCGTGCTCGCCGGCACTGCACTGGTGAACGCGGCGGCGTTGGTCGGTGTCGCTGTCGTCGCTCGCCGCCGGGGCGGCACCCCGCTGCTCCTCTGGACCGGTCTCCTGGTGGCGGCCCTCGTGCACGCCCTGGGACCTGGCCTCCTGTTGGATCCGTGGAATCCCTGGCTGGCCCTGCTGCCGTTCCTGTGCTTCACCTTCCTGGCCTGGTCGGTGACGTGCGGGGACCGTGCTGCGCTGCCGTGGGCTGTGGGCGTCGGGTCGTTCGTGGTCCAGACCCACGTGGGCTACGGCCTCTTGGTCGTGGGCCTGCTCGCCGTCGTCCTCGTCGTCGCACTCGGACGGAATCGTGCCGGGCTCGGGCGATGGCTCGCCATTTCCGGCGTGGTCGTGGTGGCGTTGTGGTTGCCCCCGCTGATCCAGCAGGCGGCAGGCCATCCGGGAAACCTGGGGGAGGTGGCCCGGTACTTCGTCCACCCGCCGCAGTACACGGCGCAGCAGGCTGCCTCCATCGACGCGGGTCCGACCGTCGGGTGGAAGACGGGGTTCGGCATCATGGGTGAGCAGCTGACGCCACCCGGGCCCTGGTTGACCGGCCGCGAGACAGACAAGTTCGGCTTCGTCGCCTCGCCCGCGGCGTGGCCGGCGGTGCTCGCGCTCCTTGGCGCCATCGGCACCGGCGCGTTGGCGTGGTGGCGCGGCGCCCGTGACGCGGCGCGCCTCGCCGGCGTTGCCGTCGTGTTGGCTGTCCTTGGCGTCGTGGCCACGGCCAGGGTCAACGGGTTCGTCGCCCCCTACCTGGTCAGGTGGTGGTGGGTCGTGGGCCTGACCGTGTGGCTGGCCATCGGGTGGTCCGTGGCTGGAGTGCTGGGCGTGGTCCCGCCGCATCGGAGTGCCGACGCTCCCGCCCTGGGCCGTCGTGGGCTCCGTCTGCTGGCGCCTGCTGCCGGTCTGGTCGTGGGCGGGGGTACGATCGCGTTGGCGGCGGCGAGCGTCAGCGCGGCGGTGCCAGCGCCACTTCCGGTCGCACCGGCGTCGACGGCGATCGCCCACCTCGCCCCGAGCACCGCCGCCGCCGTCGGTCGGGGCGGACCCGAGCTCCTGCGCTGGATGGATCCGGAGTCCCTGTCTGGCATCGGTCCAGGAATGTTCACCGCGCTCCGACTGGCAGGCGTTGACGTGGTGGCGCCCCCGGCACTGGCGAGCGGCGTCGGCTCGTGGCGCACGGCTCCACCCGCCAGCTTCCGGGGGGTGATCACCGGCGTGGGCGTGCCCGATCCAACCATCGCTTCCCAGGCCGCACCGCCGCCACCGGGCAGCCGACTCGTGGCGAGCTACGACCCTCTTTCGCCTCAGCAGCGCCAGGAAGCGCTCATGTTGCAGCGACGCATTCGGGCGGCGATGGGCCCACGCGCGCCGCAGGACGCCCTCGTGGTGGCGCCGCACCCGTTCCCCCAGCAGCAGCTGGTGGCCGCCGGCGCGGCCCGTGGCGATGTCGAGCGACTCGCGTCGCTCCAGGCTGGTGGTAGCCCGTATCTCGTGTACTTCAGGCCGGGTCAGGGCTGACCACGCCGGTCAGCTCGATGGCGCGGGACGGGTGAGCACGATGTCCGCGTACGTGGTGTGACCGATGTAGCCGGGCATGCTCTCGACGCTCGGCGACGGTGGGTACAGCACGATCCCGACGGGCTCGCCACCCTTGGACAGACGAATGGTGCCCACCTGGTTGGGCCAGAAGGCGTTCACCCGGGGCTCATAACCGCGGGCATCCAGCTCGTTGATCAGGCCGAAGAAGGTGAACACGCCCAGCAGCGGCGTGCCCTGATCTCCGACGAAAACTGGCTTGTCGCCCGGCCGGAGGTGGGCGCCCACCTCCTTCCACGCGGCGGCGACGTCCGGGTCGGACGCCCGCTGGAGGGATGGGAGGTGCACCATCTCGAGCGAGAGGGCGGCGGTGACGAGACCGGCCAGGGCGACGAGGGTGGCGGCTGGCAGTCGGCGCCACCAGCCGGCCTGCTGCGGGGCCTCCGCCGGGGCCGGGGCATGGGACGTGCCGAGGACGGCGACGCCCAGCCCGATCAAGCCCAGGACGGGTACGGCGATCTCCCAGATGACGAGGTAGCCGAACACCAGCCCCACGATTCTCGTGACCGAGAAGACGGCGACCACCAACCCGATCAGGCTGACGACTCCGAGGTCGGCGCCGAGCTGACGCCGCCGTCGCAGCCCGACCGCGATGGCGGCGACACCCAGGGACAGGACGACGGCGAGGACGACGGCCGCGTGGTGGCGCGGGTCCCCGAGCTCGAAGGGCGTCATCTCGGTCGGCACCCCGAACGCCAGGATCCCGTCGACGGTGACGACCGACCACAGGCCGACGCCGAAGCTGAGCGGGGTGTGGTGGGCGGTGAAGAAGCGCCAGATGAGGGTCAGGTTGCCGGGATGGTTGCCGAGCTGCTGCAACACCGGCGGGACCCAGATCAGGACGAGCAGCGCCAACCCGGCGACGAGCACCCAGGGCGCGGGAACGGACCGCCACAGGGGTCCGGGCCCGGGGCTCGAGCGGCGGGCCCGCAGGTTGCGGACGACGGCTGCCACGAGCGCCAGCCCGAGCAGCACCACGACCAGTCCCAGGGTGGCGAAGTTCGTCTGGATGACGAAGGACCCCAGGAGCGCCGCCCCCAGCAGCGACAGGACCGACCCCGAGGCCCCGGCCGCGCACAGTACGCCGAAGAGCACGAGGGGGAAGATGACGACGTCGGGGTTCCACGGGCTGACGAGCGCACCGAGGGGTCCCTCGGAGAAGGTGATGGCGCCCGGGTTGGTCGAGGCGAGCACGAAGGCCAGCAGCCCCAGGCAGAGTGCCGCCCACAACGCGGCCACTGGTCCGCTGCGGCGGCGCACGATCCAGACCACGCTGAGGGCCGAGAGGGCGTTGATGAGCGTCGCCCCGACGAAGTCGGCGCGGGCGCCCGCGCCGAGCACGCGCGCCGGGATGGACAGCAGATAGAAGTAGGCGGCGCCCGGGTGGCTCCAGCCGAAGCGGTCGAACGGTCCCAGCTGCTGATGCCAGTGGATCGCGTCGCGCACGTGCAGGTCGATCAGGGCCAGATCGTCGGGTAGGTACACGTGGCGGGTGTCGGCGAGGAAGCGCACGATGATGACGGCGAACGGCACGGCCAGGGTGAGCACGGCCGCCAGCGTGAGCAGCGTCGAACGCGTCGGTGGCCACGCCGGCAGGCGGGGTCCGCGCCAGCGCAGGCGGAGCGCCGCAGTCATCTGGCCGTCCGGGCGACGGCTACGAGGCGGGCGAGCTGGCGCCCGGACCCGCGCCATGACCGTTCGTACTGACCTGCTCGGCGACCTGCCGCTTGAGTCGGGCGAGGATAGCGCCCATGCCCCTGAGTCGGAGCGACGAGATCGCTTCGGACAACCCCATCCGGGTGTAGAAGTCGTTGGGCGTGGCCAGCACCTCGTCGGCGGTGGCCCCGTCGAGGCCACTGTGGAGAATGCCGGCGAAGCCCCGCGTGGTCGGCGCCTCGTCCGGCACGTCGAAGTGGAGCGTCACGCGGCGGTCGTCGCCGACCTCGACAGCGAGGAAGAACGGCGTCTGACACTCCGGCACCTGCTCGAGGCCCTCTCGGTTGGCGGCGAGCTCGACCGGAAGCGGCGGCACCTTGCGGGAGTACTCGAGCAGAGCCTGGAGCCTGAGCTCCTTCGGGGCACCGGCGAACAGGTCGACGATGTGCTGGAGACGAGGCGAGATGGCCGTGGGAGCCATCCGCCCATACTTTCACGGACTTGGGGAGGTCGGGACACCGGCGACCAGTAGGGTCGAGGTTGACCTGCCCTTCACGAGGGCGACGAAGGAGGTCACCATGTCCACCGTCGAGCGCGATCCGGCGACCGAGCTGAGCCAGTACGCCCGCCCCGACATGCTCGTGACGACGTCGTGGTTGGCCGAGCACCTCCATGATCCTGGACTGGTGGTGGTGGAGTCCGACGAGGACGTCCTGCTGTACGACACCGGCCACATCCCCGGAGCGATCAAGGTCGATTGGCACCTCGACCTCAACGACCCGGTGACCCGCGACTACATCGACGGTGAGCGGTTCGCCGAGCTGATGTCGTCCAAGGGGATCGGGCGCGAGGACACGGTGGTCTTCTACGGCGACAATTTCAACTGGTGGGCGGCGTACGCACTGTGGGTGTTCACGCTCTTCGGCCATCCCGACGTTCGGCTTCTCAACGGCGGGCGCATGAAGTGGATCGAGGAGGGTCGTGCCCTCGTGACCGACGTGCCGTCCCGTCCCGTCGCCCGCTACCCGGCGGTCCGACGCGAGGACCCGCCGATCCGGGCCTTTCGGGACGACGTCACCCGGCATGTCGCCGACCACGGGCGCCTCGTGGACGTGCGCTCGCCGGGCGAGTACAGCGGCGAGCTGCTCCACATGCCGGACTATCCGCAGGAGGGTGCGCTGCGGGGTGGCCACATCCCGGGCGCTGCCAGCGTGCCCTGGAAGCGGGCGGCCAACGACGACGGCACCTTCAAGTCGGCCGACGACCTGCGTGCGATCTATGCCGAGGAGCAGAAGCTCTCCGACGGCGACGACGTGATCGTGTACTGCCGGATCGGCGAGCGCTCCAGCCATACGTGGTTCGTCCTCCACCATCTTCTGGGCTATCCCACGATCCGCAACTACGACGGGTCGTGGACCGAGTGGGGGAACCTCGTGCGAGCGCCGATCGAGCGGTAGAGGGAGCGGCCGGGGCCGCGATCAGGTCTTACGGCGGACCGACCGCAGGTGCTCGATCACCGCGTCCACGACGAGCAGGGCGACGGCGAGCCAGGCGACCCAGGTGACGGCGCTGAAGCTGGAGGGCCAGTCGGCGCCGGCGGGGAAGTGGTACCGCACCTCCAGCTGGGTGATGTAGAGCCCGCAGATCGCCACGCCCAGCACGGCGCCGATCGTGAGAAGGGCGCGCAACGACGGGCGCAGCAGGACGAGAGCCACGGCCAGTCCGACGACGGGCGCCGCCCAGGGACCGATCACGAAGCCGGACACTGCCGCCGAGGCCAGTGTGAGCACGAGGGCGGCCTGCACGGAGAGCGGACGCCCGGTGGACCGGAGTGGTGACACCAGCTGGGGCCGCGCCGGTGCGTCACCACCGGTCGGCTCGGTCGCGGCCGATGTGTCGGCGTCCAGTGGGTGACGGTCGGCGTCGTCACGCCGGCGGGGACGCCAGAACACCAGCAGCAGGCAGACGAGGCCGGCCACGGCCGAGAGGTACAGGGCCAGGTTCACGCGATCCTGGGGCTTCCAGTGCAGCGTCACCAGCATCTGGCCGGAAGCTCGAGGCTGCACCAGCCATCCGTTGGCGTAACCGTCGACGGACCTCGGGCTCCCCAACGACGGCCCGCCGTCGACCTGCGCCGTCCAGCCGTTGTTGAAGCTCTGCCCGAGGACGAGCCAGAAGGGGCTCTTGGTGGTAGGCACGTCGACGGCGACCTTCGAGGTGGTCCGATCCTGGCTCAGGACCTTCACCGACGGCGCCGGCGTGGCGGCGGTGGCGGTGGCCGGGACGACCTGGCCCGACGGCCCTGTCGCCAGGGCGGCTCCACCTCGATCCGACCCGAGGCCCAGCTGATCGAGATCGATGCCCGAGGCCGCCCCTTCGGTGGTGCGAAGAACATGGTTGCCGGGGCCGAGCGACAGCCCGGCCGATCCCGGTCCGCAGGGCTGGACTTGCAGGCCCTGGAGCGCGGTGCCGGCGGCCGTCGAGCCGACGACCTGCAGGCCCACCGGGTTCCCGTCCACGGTCACGAGGTCGGTCCGGCAGCTGTTCGGCACGCTCGAACCCGCGGGCGGCAGCGTCACGCCGGGGATGCCCAGCTCGGCGATACCGACCGGCAGGATGGTCGGGAGCCCGCTGAGGAAGTCGACGGTGCTCTCCTGGCGGACGCCTTCGACGGTCACCCTGATGGTGCTCCCCTGCACCGCGGGGAAGCTGACGGGAACCTGGACCGTACCGTTCGGGCGGCCCACGTCGGCGACCGGCGGCACGTCGGCGATGACCGGAGGCTGGCCGTCGGCCTGGATGGCGAGGCGGCTCGGGACCGAGTGACGGCCGTCGGCGACCACCGAGAGGTTGAGGTGATCGAAGGTGACCGGCTGGTGTTGCTGGACCTGGAGCCACTGGCCGATCTGGTTGCCGATCTGGGGACTCCAGAAGGTGGTGGGGTTGCCGTCGAAGGCGCTCTGGCCCCGGTTCGACAGATCACCAGGAAGGCGGCTCGACGAGCTGACGAGGATGTCCGATCCCGGCCCCGAGGTCGGCCGACCCAGCAGACGGTCGATGGTGTTGTCGGGCGCATCGGCGGAGATACGCGCCGTGCCCGATACCGAGAAGGCCCGAGCCGTCGGCAACGAGAAGGTTCGGGCCATCGCCCGTTCCTCGTCCGCGTTCACGGGCGGAGCCTTGATCGGCTGTGAGGGGTCGGCGCGAAGCCGTGTCATCAGGATGACAAGGCGGTGGTCGATCGACGCCGTGCCCGCCTGGGACAGGAGATCGGTGGGAAGGCGGGTCAACTCGTCGACGGGCGGAACCGTGCCGCCGTTGGGGCCGCCGCCGACGCGGACCTCGGCGAACCCGACGCCGCTCGCCACCTTGTAGTTGGAGCGCACGCCGAAGTTCGTGGTGTCGATGACCAGGTCCACCCGGCCGAAGGTGCGGGTCGGAAAGGAGATGGTCTGCCCGGCCGGTGTGAGCGAGCTGGGACCGAGCTGCACAGGGACGTCCGGTCCGTTGTCGAAGCGAAGGGTGGCACCGGTGATGAAGCGGTCGCGGGGCCCGTCCTGGGGCTGCACGACGTTGATGTGGTTGCTCGTGACCGGGTGGGCCATGTTGATCCGGAGGTACTCGCCCTGGTGGTCCACCTTGCTGAAGGCGGCCACCTCCCACGCCGTGGACAGGTCGCCGTCCATGGCCAGGTCGGGCCGGTTGGCGGGTGTGTAGGACACCGGGTTGCCATAGCCGGAGGCCTGGACGGAAGCGACGCCTCCCTGCTGGGTGACGGTGCGGGAGTTGTCGGTCGTCCCCGGAAAGAGCGGTAGGGGATTGTTGTTGGGATCGGCCACCGGGGGAGTCTCGCCGGCCTGCTCCGTGTAGCCGGTGTTCTGGGTGATGGTGTCCCAGCGCTCGGCCCGACGACGGTTGGTGTCGGTGAGCACGAGGTCGGCGCCGGCACCGAGGGCCTGGCGCTCAGCGGCGGCGTTGGCGTCGAGGTCACCTTGGTAGAGCACGGTCTGCTGACCGTTGAGCAGACCGGCCGAAGCGCCGTTGACGAGCGCGTCACCATTGCCGGCGACGACGAGCGGCTGCTGGGCAGGCTCGGCCCGTAGGATCGATCGAGGGTCGGTGACCCCGTAGACCTGGAGGTCCGTCGGATCCGATGTGGTGGCCGACGGCCCGAGCGTCTGCTCGTCGATGAGCGGGACCGACGTGCGCAGGCTCGCCGGCGGACCGAACGTGACGGGCTGACCCAGGCCGGGCGGTGGCGGGTTGAACTGGGCGGAGGTGGGCAGGGTCCTGGCCGTCAAGTAGCGCTCGTACTGCAGGTCCGAACGCAGCTCGACATCGCCGACGCCCATGAGACGGGCGAGCGGAGCGAGCGACGTGGGGTCGAAGGTCCCCTGCTGCAGCCGGTCGTCGAGGGCCATCAGCAGATCGGCGGACGGCGGTGATCCCCACGGGACCTGCTCCCGGGCGACGAAGGGGCGCGACATGATGCCCGGCTCCACGGGGTCGACGAGGTTGTTGCCCCAGCGGTAGGTGGCGAAATCGATGCCGGGCAGGGCCATGACCCTCGTCGCGTTTCCTTGCGCGTCGAGGTAGTTGGCCGCGGCCTGGTAGTAGCTCGGTATCTGACTGGGACGGGAGAGGTTGGCGTCGACGAACTGGCCCGCCCACAGCGGCGCGATGTCAGCCGCCACGAGCCCGCCGATGGCGACGGCGGCGACGATGCCGAGCCGGCTCCACCACGCCGACAGGGCCTCGACGCCTGCCGCCAGGAGCATGGCGAAGCCGAGGGCGAGGAGCGGGATGGCTCGTGCCACGTTGCGCAGGGCGAGCCCCGCCGTCGAGCCGGTGGCGAAGGACTTCAGCAGCGATCCGAGGGGCGCGGCCGGGTGGTCGTAGGGATGGACTCCCACGGCGATGGCGACGGCGATGCCGATCAGGGCGACGAAGTAGAGCCGGTGCCGCCACCGGATCACCACGCCGGCGAGGAACGCGACGGCGGGCACGGCATAGCTGACGAGCAGGAGCCACGGCCACCGGGTGAAGTCGACCGAGGCCTGGATCCACGGGCCAATGCCGTCCTGGCCGTAGAAGAACCAGAACCCGAGACCGCGGAGGATGTCGTAGCTGAGGGAGGCCGACGCCACCGCCTGCACGGTCTCGCTGTAGCGGAGGACGTCGAGGCCGTAGCCGGCCTGGGTGACGAGCCCGGCCAGCCACCACAGCGACAGCAGCGCGGTGAGGACGCCCATGCGGACCAGGGTGACGACGGCCCGACGGAGCGACACCTCGCGGAGGATCCAGACGGCGTAGGGGAACCACAGAACAGGGGCGATGAGGACGTAGACGATGCTGGTGGCGTTGACGGCTCCGGTGATGGCCGTGACCAGGGCGAACAGCGCCGGGTAGCGCCACCCCCCGACCCTCAGGGCCCGGACCACGAACGCGACCAGCCAGGGGAGCGCGGCCCACGGCATGAGCAGGGCCGAGATGCGCGCCTCGTACTGGAGCACGTAGGGGCTGAGCATGAAGGCCAGGGCTGCCACCGTGACCGCCGGGGTTCCCCAGTTGGTGCCCACGGTGACGGCGGATCGCCACGTCCCGTCACCTCGCACGGCGCCCGCGCCGGGCCCGGAACCGGCGGCGGCCAGGGTGCGGACGAGGAAGAGCATCCCCGTTCCGGCGGCGAAGAGAAGCGACCCGATCCACAGCCGCTGGGCGACCCACACGGGCACGCCGATGGCGTTGAAAACCCAGAAGAACGGACCCATCGGGAACAGGTAGCCGATGTTCTGATGGGTGACGGTCCCCATTCCCACGTTCGGGTCCCACAGGGTCGAGGCCCCGGCCAGCAGCTTTCCCGGGTTCAGGTAGAGGTACTGCTTGGTGTCGGCCTCGACCATCCCCGGCTTGGACGCCAGCAGGGGGATGTAGGCCACCGCCCCCAGCAGCAGAGGCACGCCCCAGCGCTGGAGGCCTGCCCTCCGACCGGGCGTCGGCTCGTCCCGCGATGCGGGAGCCCGCGACGCGGGCGCCGTGCGCAGCACGCTCATGGTCGGTGACGCGCGGCAGCGGCCGAGGCCAGGGCCTCGAGCGTGCCCCGAGCGGTCGCCTCCCACGTGAACCGGGAAGCGAGCTCGAGCGCGCCCTTGCCCAGCCGGCGCCGGAGGGCTTCGTCGCGGAGCACGAGGTCCAGATGGTGGGCCAGCTCCGGCCCCTCGGCCAGGAAGCCGCTGGCGCCGTGGTCAACGGCATCCAGATGACCGGCGATGCGGCTGACGACGGCGGGCGTGCCGCAGGCGGCGGCCTCGGTGACCGTCATGCCCCACCCCTCCCGCAGGGAGGTGCTGGCCAGCACCCACGCCCGCCGGTACAGCGCCAGAAGGTCGTCGTCGCTGAGGTGTCCGGGCAGGGTCAGCCAGCTGCTGGCGCCGGCGGCCCGGACCCGGGCCTCCAGGGCCGGGCGCTCATAGCCCTCGCCGACGATCACCGCCTCGAGGCCGGGGTGGCGGCTGCGGAGCTCCACGAGCGCGTCGATGAGCAGCTCGAAGCGCTTGACCGGCACCAGCCGCCCGGCGGCGACGACGAGCGGACGGGGGGAACGGGTCCCACCGGGCGTGAAGCGGGGATCGATGCCCGGGTTGACGACCGAGATGTTCTCCTCGGGGAGCCGGAGCATGTCGACGATCTCCTGCTTCGAGGAGGACGACAGGGTGACGATGCGGCTGCGGCGGTACACGGGCGGAGCCACGGTGAACTCGACCATCTCCCCGAGGCGGGCGAGGACCTCGGGCTTGAGCACCATTCGCCACATCTCGGCGTGCACGTGGTGGAGGAACACCACGCGTGGGCACCGGGCCCATGCCGGCGAGAAGAAGGGCATGCCGTTCCAGACCTCGACCAGCGCGTCCCGCTGGCCGGTCCGGCCCACGAGGCCGCTCAATGCCGTGCGGGGGAACACCGCGTACCGGCCGGATTTGCGGACCACCCGGTACCCGTCGCGGCGGGTGTAGGCGGGGTGCCCGGCCGCGGCCGAGCTGCGCATGGTGACGTCGAGCCCGGCGCGTGCCCAGAGGCGGGCGATGGTCGACGCGTGGAGCTCGGAGCCGCCAGCCTCCGGATCGTCGAGGTCGCGCCAGGCGAGGATGTGAATGCGGTGCAGGCCGGCCCCACGGGCAATGGCGGCGATGTCGTCGTCCGGCGTGCCCGCACTCGCGTGCCGCGGAGCGTCGGCCGGGGAGGCGGCGTCGGCGTCTCGTCGGGAGCCGGGTCCAGGCGTGGCCGAGCGCGCCTCGAAATCCATCTGCCTCATGCTCCTCGTCAACGTCTCGCGACCGGGCTGCGCCCGCGGCCGGGCCGCCGTGTCACGGGCGGATCAGGCTACTGGATCGGATGCGCCGGGGAGCCGACACCACCACCGCGCCCAGGACGAGGGCCAGAACGCCCTGGCAGGCCAGCTCGGCCCGGGCGGTCGACACGGCGTGGCCGTGAGCGGCGTTCACGAGGAGCACCGAGAGGATGGTCGCCACGGCCAGCACGCCGAGGACCCACCGGCGTCCGGTTCCAAGGAGGTAGTAGGTGAACAGCGTGCTGGCCGCGAGGCAGCCCATGGCCAGGGCCAGGGTGGCGAAGGCGGGAGCCGCTCCCACCTTGTCCGGCCCGAACAGGATGCGCAGCATCTCGTCGGGGGCTGCTGCGGCCAGGATCACGAGGACGACGACGGGCGCGGCCACCAGGGCCAGCGCCACGCCCAGCTGGCGCAGGGCGTGGCCCCCTCGTCGCCATCGCACGACTGCCTCGGGCAGCAGGTAGCCGCTCAGGACGATGGCCAGGAAGACCACGGCCTTGGACGCGACGGAGATGGCGTTGTACGAGCCGACCGAGCCCGGCGCGTCCCGGCCCACGATCTCGACGTCGAGGCCCTGGAGGCAGGCCAGGAAGAAGAGGGCCAGGAGGGCGGCGACGAGGTCCATGGCGAGGTGCCGGCCCCTGACCCCGGCATCGTGGACCGTCGGGACCGGGGTGGCCGGTTGCACCTGATGGTCTCCGTTGGGCCAGCCTCCCGGGCTGGCCTCCGCCTCCGCCGGCAGTACCGGTGGGC
This sequence comes from Acidimicrobiales bacterium, assembly GCA_036270875.1. Taxonomy (NCBI): domain Bacteria; kingdom Bacillati; phylum Actinomycetota; class Acidimicrobiia; order Acidimicrobiales; species Acidimicrobiales bacterium. The sequence continues at coordinate 66,917 of DATBBR010000070.1, read as the reverse complement.
CGGCATCGGCCTCCGGCTCGGTCGGGTCGGCCGCTGCCGGCTGGCGTAGCGGCCGAGCGCGCACCTCGGCCCAGCGGGCATGCCCGATGGCCGCGGCCATGGCTGCCATGAGGGCCAGCCCGGCGCCCTCGACGCCGAGACCGGCCGCGATGAGGACCACGGTGAGAGAGGTGCGGACACCCGCCTCGACGCACAGGTTCCAGGCCAGCCCCGTGTAGTTGCGATCGGCCTGGATCAGGCCCCGTTCGAACGAGAGGAGGCCCCAGGCCCCGCCGGCGATCAGGAACTCGGCCACCCCGTCGGCGCTCGGCAGCGAGAGCACGCTGGCCAGCCAGGAACGGCTCAGCCAGGCCACCACGGCGAGGAGCGCCAGGCCGACCAGGCCCCACCGCCGCACCTTCGAGGCCCAGGGCTTGATCCGATCGGCCTGACCCGCCATCGACCAGGCCGTGACCCGGCGCACGACCGCCACGAGCAGGGCCGACCCCGGCATCGAGAGCAGGAGGAACAGCACCAGCAGCTGCCCGAGCGACCCGTAGTCGCGGGAGCTGAGCAGGTGGGCGATGGTGACGGTGACGATGACGTTGGCGGCGTTGGCGGCCACGCCCGCGAAGGCGAGCGGGCCCGCCCGGCGGAGGGCACCCATCATCTGACCGGCCTGGGCTCCGGCCGGAGCGAGGTCGGCGTCGCCCACCGGCCCCGTGGCCGCCGCGGTAGGTGGCGAGCCGGGACCCCCGCGCCAGCCGGTTGCGGCGGGCCCGCCAGACCCGCCGGTTTGGGACGCCATCCTGGTCATGCTAACGAGCCGACCGGGACCAACGGTCGACTGCCGTGACAGGGTCGACTGCTAGCGTGCCCGGCGTGCAGGCCCGATCCAGGCCCTTCTGGATTTGGTTGAGCGTCGCATGCGCGGGCGGGCTCACCCTCCGCCTCTGCTACGTCTTCATCGTCAAGGCCCATTTCGCGCTGTGGGGCGACGCCTTCTACTACAACCGCCAGGCGTCGCTCCTGGCCGCGGGCAAGGGCTTCATCGAGCCCTTCAAGTACGTGTACGGCCACCAGTCCGTCGCCGCTGCCGATCATCCTCCGCTCCTCCCGATCCTGCTCGCCGCCGCCGACAAGATCGGCCTGAGCAGCTTGACGTCGCACAAGGTGCTCATCTGCCTGATCGGTGTGCTGACCATCATCGTCGTGGCGCTCATAGCCAGGCGTGTCGCCGGAGACCGGGCCGGGATCATCGCCGCCGTGCTCGGAGCTCTCTACCCCGGGTTCTGGATCCACGACGGCCAGATCCTGGCCGAACCCCTCGCCATGCTCGCGGTCGCCGTCGCCGTGCTGCTCGCCTACCGCTTCTGGAGCCGACCGGGTCCGATGCTGGCCATAGGGGTTGGGCTGGCTTGCGGCCTGGCCGCCCTGAGCAGGTCCGAGCTGGTCGCCCTCGTGCCGCTGCTGGCCGCGCCGCTTGCGCTCCTCGCACGCGGCCACAGCGTTGGCCGGCGCCTGGGCCTGGCCGGGCTGTCGGTGCTGGCCGCCCTGCTCATCATGGCGCCCTGGCTGATCCGCAACACGGTGACCTTCACGCATCCCGTGTACCTGTCCAGCCAGTTCGATCCGACGTTGACCGTGGCCAACTGCGACAACACGTACTACGGCCCGTCCGTCGGATCCTGGTACTTCAACTGCGGGGCCTCCCTCCATCCACCGCCCGGCGACGAGTCGGTGGCCGACCAGTACTACCGGCAGGTCGCCACAACCTACGTCCGGCACCATCTCAGTCGGGTCCCGGTGGTCGTGGCGGCGCGCATCGGTCGGACGTGGGCGCTCTACCAGCCCCTCGGCCAGACCCACATCGACACGATCGACGGGTACGAGCTCACCGTGAACCAGATCCATCTCTTCAGCTACTACGTGCTGGCCGTCGGCGCCGTGGCGGGGGCAGTGATCCTACGCCGGCGCAGAGTGCCCGTCTTTCCGCTGGTCAGCGTGGTCGTGGCCGTCACGATCGGTGTTGTCGTCACGTACGGGAGCACGAGGTTCCGCGCGCCCGGCGAGGTGGCGATCGTCGCCTTGGCGGCGGTGGGCGCAGATGGCCTACTGTCGCTGCGGCGGTCCTCTCGAGCCGCGGACACGGCCAGCGAGCCGGCCGGCGACGGCGATGGAGCGCTGGAGCCGGCCGTCCACAGCGGGGACCCGACGGAGGTCTCGTCGTGAGCGCAGCAGCAACGCACGAGCAGGCGTGCCTATCGGTGGTCATGGCCTGCTTCAACGAGGAGGCGACCGCGGCTCGGGTCGTGCAGCGAGTGCTCGCCTCTCCGTACACCAAGGAGCTCATCGCCGTGGACGACGGCTCGACCGACAGCACCCTGGAGGTGCTGCGCACCGTCGCGGACCCGAGGGTCGTGATCGTCGAGCAGCCGGTCAACCGGGGCAAGGGTGCTGCGCTCCGCCGTGGCTTCGCCCTGGCCGGCGGCCCGTTCGTCATCGTCCAGGACGCCGATCTCGAGTACGACCCCGACGAGTACGGAGCCTTGCTGGCGCCCCTCCTCGAAGGCAAGGCCGACGTGGTGTACGGCTCCCGGTTCCACACGGCCAAACCCCATCGGGTCCTGTACTTCTGGCACAGCGTCGGCAACCGGCTGCTGACCACGCTGTCCAACATGTCGACCAATCTGAACCTCACCGACATGGAGACCTGCTACAAGGCCTTCCGCCGAGAGGTTCTCGACGGGCTGGAGCTGCGTGAGGACCGCTTCGGGTTCGAGGCGGAGATCACGGCCAAGGTGGCCGGGGGCGATTGGCGTATCTACGAGGTGGGTGTGTCGTACTCAGGGAGGACGTACGCCCAGGGCAAGAAGATCGGCTGGCGGGACGGTTTCAAGGCCCTCTACTGCATCGCGCGGTACTCGCCGGTCTGGGCCACCATCGGCGGGTCTCGGGCCGGGACGGCTTCGCGGCCGACGGCGGTGATGGGACGGCGCAACGCGCCGGATGGCGGGGTCGGGGGTGCCCCCATCGACCTCGATCGCCGGCGGACCGACGGCAGCGCGTCCGTCGACGCCCCGGCGGGGGTGGATGGGAGCCCTCGCCGCCCTCACGCGCCCCGCCCTGGCCCGCCTCGGGGTTGACCTTCGAAGGTCCAGGCCGGCCCGTACACTGTCGGCGACCGAGAGCGCGGCCGTCCGACCTTGTGCCGCCTCGTTTCGGGCAACGAGGGGGGTGTCAACCGTTGTCGGCTGAGGAGATGTCAGCGGCTCGAGTGACCCGTCCGTCGAGAGCCTGAGGGGCCCCGCAGCAGAGCATGGCAACCACCTACGAACGGTCAGCAAGGATCTCTCGCCCCGAGTCTCTGCCCAGCAGGCGGCAGGAGACGGCCGGCGCCCAGCGCTACATGCCCGCCCTCGACGGGCTGCGGGCGTTCGCCGTGACAGCGGTCATCGCCTACCACCTCAATCTCACCAGAGCTGGCGGCGGCTACCTGGGCGTGGACGTCTTCTTCGTCCTCTCCGGGTTCCTCATCACCGGCCTGCTGGTGGAGGAGCGGGCCCGCACCGGCGGCATCGCCTTCCGGGCCTTCTGGGCCCGACGGGCGCGGCGCCTGCTCCCCGCACTGCTGCTGATGCTGGCGGCCCTGGCGCTGTACGCCGGGCTCGGCGGGCCTGGTCTGGATCGGTCGAGCCTGCGCCCCGACTCGCTCGCCACGCTCTTCTACAGCGCCAACTGGCACCTCATCTTCGGCCACCAGTCGTACTTCGCCCAGTTCTCGGCCCCCTCGCCGCTCAAGCACACCTGGTCCCTCGCCATCGAGGAGCAGTTCTACCTGCTCTGGCCGCTGATCCTCGTGGTCCTGCTCCGGGTCACGCGTGGATCACGGCGGGCCCTGACGGCCGCCATCCTGGTGATGGCGGCGGCCTCGGCCCTGCTGATGGGCCTGCTGTTCCACCCCGGCACCGATCCGAGCCGCATCTACTACGGCACCGACACCCGGGCCTTCGAGCTGCTGATCGGCGCCGCTCTCGCCGTGGTCATGGCGCGGCGTTCGAAGCCGTCAGCAAGCGGCCGCAAGGTGCTGCACGGCGCCGGCCTCGTGGCCATGGCGCTGCTCGTCTACTTCTGTGTCAGCGCCGCGGGCCCTCCTGGGTGGATGTGGGACGGCGGCTTGTTCGGGGTGGGCATCGTCACGGTGGTGGTGATCGCCAGCATCACCCAGTCCCGTTCGGGACCGCTCGGCGCGCTCTTCTCGCTCCCACCCGTCCGGGCTGTGGGGGTGATCTCCTACGGGTTGTACCTGTGGCACTGGCCCGTGATCGTGCTCATGACGGCCGCCAACGTCGGGCTGTCGGGCTGGCCCCTGCGGGGAGCCCAGGTGGCGACCATGCTCGCCCTGGCGACCACCAGCTACTTCCTGGTAGAGCGGCCGATCCGCAGGGCGAGGTTCAAGGGGTGGCGGGCCTGGTTGGCGGTCCCCACCGCAGTGGCCGCCACGGCAGGCGGCCTCGTCGTCGCCACCGTCGCGCCCACCACCGTGGCGGCCGCGGCTCCTCCGCCGGTCAGCCCGCCTCCGGCGTCGCCCGCGGCGGTGGCCGGCGCCACGTCCGCCCTTGTCGTGGGCGACGGCACGGCCTCGGCCCTTGCCGCCGACATGACGTCGAAGGAGATCTATCACGGCTTGGCGGTGCACGACGCCGCCGGGACCGGGTGCACGATCGTCGACGGTTTCACGGCGCAGAACACCTATGGCCCCGTGCAGCAGGAGCGGCCCGACCCGGGCTGCCAGTGGCGCACGCGCTGGACCCAGCAGGTGGCGCAATGGCAACCCAAGGTCGCCTTCGTGCTCTTCGGCGCGGGGGACACCGCTGACCATCTCGTCGGCCGCCGCTGGCTGCGCGTCGGCTCCCCGGAGTGGCAGGCGTACTACCAGGACCAGCTCGGCCAGATGGTGTCGCTCCTCAGCTCAGGTGGCACCCGGGTGGTCATGGCGACGATGCCGCAGTACCCATTCGTCCCCACCCGTTCGCGCCCGGGCGCGTCGTTCGCCGACCCGGCCCGGGTGGGTGCCCTGAACGCCGCGTACCGAACCTTTGCCGCCAGCCACTCCGACGTGACGCTCTACGACCTGGCATCTCAGGTGGTGCCCGGCGACCTGAGCGACGGTGTTCATCTCACCCCGCCGGCGACGGACCGGTTCGCCGACGGCCTCGACACCGAGCTGGCCATGATCGGCAATCCGACGCTCAAGCTTCCGCCCGGCCGGGTCCTGTCGCCGACCGACCCGCTGCGGGTGCTGATCGTCGGCGACAGCGTCATGCAGGACTCGGCGCCGGGCATCATCGCCGCCCTGCAGGCCACCGGAGTGGTCCAGGTCGTCGACAACGACGCCAAGAAGTACTGGGGCCTCGACATGACGACCGGGTGGAAGACGGACTGGCCCCGCTTCATCCAGCAGTATCGGCCCGAGCTCGTGCTCGGCATGTGGAGCTGGGACGGCTGGCCCGCACACCTCGACCCCGTTGGCTACGGCCGCCTTGTCGACCAGGCCGTCGGCCTGCTGCTGGCCCCCGGGACAGGGGTCGATGGCGTGGCAATGATGGAGTTTCCTCGCTCCCGGCCCACCACGTCGGCCACCGACCCCGCTGCGCAGGCCAGGTCGCTGGCGGACGCGGCGACGGGCGCGCAGGCGTGGAACTCGGTCATGGCTTCCGTGGCGCCCCTCTGGCCGGGCCATTACCTCTACCTGCCGACGGCCAGCTCACTCGAGCTCAACGGCCAGTACTCGGCCTGGCTGCCGGCGCCGGGAGGCGCGTTGTCGCGGGCCCGCAAGGTCGACAACTTCCACGTGTGCCCGACGGGAGCCGCTCGCCTCGGCCAGGCGGTGCTCGCCCAGCTGACGCCGGTGCTGCAGCTGCCGCCTGCAGCCGACGGTTGGTGGGCGGGCTCCTGGACGAAGAACCACACCTACAACGATCCGCCTGGAGCCTGCCCCGATGATCACCCCTGACGGCGGGCACTTCATGCGAGGGGCCGGAGGCTAGGGTCGGGCCCCGATGACCACCCGAGAGGCGGGTAGCTCGCTCGTGGGCACGCCCGGAGGAGGTCCGGCCCGAGCGACGTCACCGGCAACGGCGGAGGACCGTCGTCGCCGCCGTGTGGCGATGCCGAGCCCGGCGGTGCTCGCCGTGGCCGGGTTGACCCTGGCGGGTCTCGGCCTGCGTGTGGCGGTGCTGCTGCGGCCGCTCGAGGTCGTCGACCGCCTCTTCATCCCCGACGACACGTATTACACGCTGACCATCGCCCGCTCGATGGCCCACGGCCACGGTCCGACCGTCGACGGCAGCACCCTCACCAGCGGGTTCCAACCGCTGCTGGGCTTTCTGCTCACACCGGTCTTCTGGATCACCAACAGCGCCGATGCCGGCCTGCGCGCCGACCTCGCCCTGCTCGTGGTGGTCGACGCCGCGACCATCCTGGTGCTGGCGTGGGTCGCGTACCGACTGGCCGGCAGGGTGGCCGCCGTGGCCGCAGCCGGCCTGTGGGCGCTCTCCCCGGTGGGTGTGTCCATGTCGCTTGGTGGTCTCGAGACGTCGCTGGCGATCTTCTGCGAGGTCAGCCTCGTCGCGCTGTGGATCTGGGCGAACGACCGCCACACCGCGCTGCGATGGGCCGTGGTGGGTGCCGTCGCCGGTCTGACCGTGCTGGCTCGCACGGACGGCCTGTTGCTGATCGCCCTGCTCGTCGCGATCCAGCTCTGGCGCGGACCTCGGCGTCCGCTCCTGCCGGCGACGATCGCCGGCGCGGTGGTGCTCGCCCCGTGGTGGGTGTGGTGCACGCTGACCTTCGGCACCCCGCTTCCGACAAGCGGGTCGGCTGCCCACCAACTGCTGCCGTTCAAGTCCTTCTCGGCCATCACGATGTCCCTCGCCGCTGGCGCCGTCAGCGGTGGACCGTTTCAGCCCTGGGACTGGCTGCGGCTGCGACTGATCGGCCACACGACGGTCGGGTCGCTGGTGTTCTGGCTGTTCGTCGTGGTCCTGCTGGCTGTCGCCGCGCTGTGGGTGCGCCGCCGGAGGCAGCATTCCGTCGTTGACCCCTCGGTGACGCTCTCGGGGCCGGGCGCGTGGGCGGTCGCCGCCAGCCTTCCCGCCTTCGCCGCCGGTCTGCTGGTCTTCTATGCCTGGTTCGGCGTGACGTTCTACTTCACGCGGTACCTGGCGCCGGTGGCACTCGTCGCCGTGGTGATCGTCGCCGCGGTCGTGGGCCGGGTGGCCTCCAGCGCGGCGCGCTGGCGACCGCCTGCATTGGTCGGCCTCGCTGCGCTTCTCGCCGTCCCGGTTGTCGGCGCCGGCCAGGCCGACGCCCACGACCTGACCGTGCGCGCCGTGCCCCAGGTCCCGCTGGGAAGCGCCCACTTCTACGACGCCGCCACCGGGTACCGCCAGGTGACCAGTCAGGCGATGCTCGTGCCGCCGCCGGGCAGCGTCGTCGGTGGCTGGAACAGCGGTGCCATCAGCTACTTCGCGGGGAAGGGGGTCACCGTCGTCAACCTCGACGGGGTCGTGAACCCCGCCACCGCGGCGCTCCACAACGACGGCCCCGGTCTCGCCCGGTACATCCAGCGGCGCCACATCACCTTCCTGGTGGACGAGTCGCTCGCCATCAAGGGCGTCCGCGCCCGCCTCCAACAGCTCGACCCCCGAGTCACGACCCGGACGGTCGCCTCCTTCCCGGCCGTCGGCGCCTCGCCCCCGTACGACGTGGCCGAGATCGTGTGGCCGCCGCCTCCGGCCGGCCCGGCAGGCCGGCCCGCGGACACGGGGCAACGCCGGTGACGTCCACCGTCGACGCTGCTCCGGCACCGGCGCCGGCGGGGCGCAGCCGACGGCTGCTGGGCCTGCGCCCGTGGGTGCAGTGGGCGTTACTTGCCGCCCCGGTGGTGATCCTCGGCGTCCAGGCCTGGGGCCACCGGTGGATGGAGGACGACGGGTTCATCAACCTGCACGTCGTGCAGCAGATCATGGCGGGCAACGGCCCCGTCTTCAACGGCGGACAGCGGGTCGAGGCGTTCACGAGCCCGATCTGGCTGTTCATGCTCGTCGTCGGTCACGTGATCCTGCCGATCCAGATGGAGTGGACGGCGGTGGCGCTGGGCATCGCCTGCTCCGTGGCCGGCCTGGCCCTCGCCATCGCCGGTGCCGCCATCCTCGTCCGGGACCGGCGTCCGGGCGAGCTGCTCGTTCCCGCCGGCGTGCTGGTGCTGCTGGCCCTGATGCCGGTGTGGTACTTCGCCACCAGCGGGTTGGAGATGGGCCTGGTCTTCCTCTGGGAGGGCGCGTCGCTCTGGATCCTCGCCCGGTGGGCGCGCGACGGGGGGACGATCCCGTGGTGGGGCGCGGTTGTCCTCGGGCTCAGCTGGCTGATCCGACCCGAGCTCGTCCTGTTCACGCTGGTCTTCGCTGCCGTCGTGTTGGGGGCGGGCTGGCGCCGGGAGAGCTGGAAGGACCGCGTGCGCTTCGTGGTCGCCCTGGCCGCGTTGCCACTTGCCTACGAGATCTTCCGCATGGGCTACTACGCCAGCCTCGTGCCGAACGTGGCGCTGGCCAAGGAGGCGGGTCGGGCGCGGTGGGGAGCCGGCTGGCAGTACTTCCGTTCGAGCCTCAGCCCGTACTGGCTCTGGATCCCGGCGGTGATCCTGGCCGGCGCGGCGTACGCGCCGGCCGTGCGCAGCCTGCGGCGCCACGCCGAGCGGCGCGCCCTGCTCGTCGTCGGTGCCTTCGTGCTCGGTGGAGTGCTCGCTGCGCTCTACATCGTGCGGGTTGGCGGCGACTACCTGCACGCCCGGCTGCTGCTGCCGTCCATCTTCGCCCTCTGCGCGCCGGTCGCCGTGGTCCCGCTTCGACGGTGGACCCTCGGCGCCCTCCTGGTCGTGCCCTGGGCCCTGTGGTGCGGGCTGGCCCTGCGCCCACCCGGCGTCACCTTCGGCGTGTTCGGGTCGAACGCCCAACACGCCGTCACGGTGAACGAGTTCGGATGGCAACCCGGTAGCCCGTACCGCTCCTGGTTCACCGGCGAGGGCTTCTACTACAACGGCCGCCGCCTGCCGTACCCGCTCGCTCGCGGAGTCCCGGACCCCGAGGTCGCCTCGTTCGGCATCGGCATCGCCAGCTACGCCTTCGGGCCCAACGTCGACACCATCGACATGCTCGGGCTTGCCGACCCGTTCACGTCGCATCTGCAGCTCCAACCGATCGTGTCGAGATGCCCCGTCACCGACCCCACATGCCGGCCGGCGGGGTTCGCCAACCTGTCGCGCGGCCCCATTCCCGGCCACGAGAAGCCCATACCGATCCCCTGGCTCGTGGCTCGGTTCATCCGGCCCGGCACGAACGTCGACCCGGTCGACTTCCCGCCCGGCAAGTACATCGGCTCCACGCTCCAACCGACCACCGGTCCCGCCTTCGACGAGGAGGTGGCGTGGGCCCGCGCCGCCCTCGGGTGCAAGAACATCAGCAGCTTGCTGCAGGCGTCCTCGCGGCCGCTCACACCGGGGACATTTCTCGGCAACATCGGCCGCTCGTTCTCCCAGACCAGCCTTCGCATCCCGCCCGATCCGCGCGTGGCCTACCGCGAGTACTGCGGATCCGGTCAGCCCCCCGGCACGTCGAGCTCGCCATAGCGAAGGCCTGAGGAGACGATGGGCTACCATCGGCCAGCGATGGACAGCCGGCCGCCCTTCCGCGTCCTCATCGGCGTCGGCCTCGTCGCCGGGTGTGCCCTGGCCCAGCAGGTGCTCCTGACCCGGATGTTCTCGGCGGTCCTCTTCTACCACTTCACCTTCCTGGCCATCTCCCTCGCCCTGCTCGGGACCGGCGCCGGGGGGATCGCCATCTACCTGTGGCCGCGCTTGTTCGACCGGCGGCCGCTCGAGCAGTCGCTGGCCCGATGGACGGCGCTGTTCGCCGTGCTCCTCATCGTCACGCCGTCGCTGCTGGTCCGTCTGAACTACAGCTACAACAACTCGATCACGCTGAAGTTCGTGCTCAACTTCGGGCTGGCGTGCGTGCTGGCGCTGCTGCCGTTTCTGTGCGCAGGCGTGGCGATCACGCTGGCCATCCGGGGCTACACGGCCTCGATCGGCCGCCTCTACGCCTTCGACCTGGCCGGGGCGGGGATCGGGGCGCTGGCGATCGTGCCGGTCATGTGGATCGTCTCCGCCCCGACCGGGATGGTGGCCCTGGGCGCGCTCGCCGCCGTAGCGGCGGTCCTCTTCGCTGGTTCCTACCTCCCGTCGAGGAGAGTGGCGGCCGGCATCACCGCCGGCGGCTGTGCCGTGGTGGCGATCTCGGCGACAACGGGACTCAACAGCCTGGCGTCTCCCTACTTTCCGAACGTCAAGCCGGCGGCCGTCGAGTGGAGCCCGCTCAACCGGGTGATCGGGTATGCACCCACCGCCGCCGCCGCCTTCGGGTACCTGTTCTACGACCGCGTCTACGCGCCCGTCCCCCAGTACCACCCCGGCCAGCCCTACCCCGACTACCAGCAGCTACTGACCAGCTCGCAGAGTGTCGGATTGACCACGCCGCCCAACGGTCATGTCCTGGTCATCGGCGGGGGAGGGGGGCGCGACATCTACGACGCCCTGTCGTCCGGCGCTCGGCGTGTCGACGTCATCGAGCTCAACAGCGCCATCCGCGACGTCGTCGACCGATCCCTCGGATCGTTCTCGGGGGCTCCCTACTCGCTGCCAGCGGTCCACACGGTGATCGGCGACGGCCGCGCCATACTGGCCGCCCAGAGCACCAGGTACGACAAGATCCACATCGGCTTCACCGACACGCTCAGCGGGAGCTCGGCGGACGCCTTCGCTCTCTCCGAGAACAACCTGTACACCGTCGAGGCGTTCGAGGAGTACTACGACCATCTCGCGCCCGGCGGCATGCTCAACGTCACCCGGCCCTATCACCTCGTCGGCGACGAGGCGCTGAAGGTGACGGTTCTCACCCTCCAGTCGCTCCAGCAACGAGGGATCCCCCACCCGGAGAACAACGTGGTCGTGATCCTCGGTCACGACCAGTTCGGCGGCATCCCGGGGACGGTCCTGTCGCAACTCCAGCCGTTCAGCCCGGCCCAGCTGGCCCAGATCCGGACCCTGGCGGCCCAGCGCGGCGACACCATCGCGTTCGCTCCCAGCGGGCCCTACGAGCGAGAGTGGGTTGGCCTTCACCAGTCGAGCAGCCTGCAGGCCTTCTGCGGCAGCTATCGCCTCGACGTGTGCGCACCAACCGACGACAAGCCGTTCTTCTTCAACATGAAGCGCCTGACCGACATCGCCAAGCCGATGCCGGCCGGCTACAGCTACACCATCGATCCGTTCCTTCTGCTTGGTGTCACCGTCGGGATCCTCGTCCTGCTGACGTTGCTGGCCTTCGGCCTGCCATTGGGCCTGACGCGGGGCAGGGACCGACCGCCCCAATCGTCGCTGCTGTACTTCGCTGCGATCGGTCTCGGCTTCCTCACCCTCGAGATCGCCCTGATCCAGCGCTTCGTGCTGTTCCTCGGCTTCCCGACGTACGCCCTGTCGGTCGTGCTCTTCTCCTTGCTGATCTTCACCGGCCTCGGCGCGCTCCTGTCCAGCCGATGGCGCTCACCGCGCCGGGCGCTGGCCATCGCCCTTGGCCTGACGTGTGGGCTGATCGGTCTGAGCGCCTACCTGCTCCAGCCCCTGCTCCGTCACCTCATCACGATTCCCTTCTCGGCCCGGGTCGTCGTGACCATCGCCCTTCTCGCGCCGGTCGGCGTGGTCCTCGGCATGGCCATGCCGATCGGCCTCCGCCGCCTGAGCGCGCTCCATCCCGCCGGCGTGGCGTGGGCGTGGGGCATCAACGGCATCACCTCCGTGCTGGGGTCGGCTCTGGGCGTCTTCGTGGCGATCAACTGGGGCTACGCGGTCACGACGCTGCTCGCGCTCGCCTGCTATCTCGTCGCCCTGGCTCACGTCGTCGTGGGCCGGTGGCCCGAGTCCGATCTGGCGCCGGTCGACGGCGGCGGTGAGGGCCCAGGCGAGGGCCGGCGGCTATCCCGACTGCGACCCCGCCTGCCGGTCGCCTCGGGTGCGACCGCCTCGAGCACCGGCAACTGACGGGGCTGATGGCGCGCCACCGAGCACAAGGTGGGCGCGCAACCACCACGCGTAGCTGGAGGCCACGGCCACGAAGGCGATGACGAGCACGATGCCCGGTACCGGCGGCTCCCACTGAGAATGCAGGAAGCTCCACTGTCCTTGACCCCACATGAAGTGGCGAAGGCTCCAGATGAAGGCGCCGGCGTGGCCCACGGCGATGGCGGCGATGGCGGTCGTTGCCAACCGCCGCTGCCGTAGCTCGAGACCGGGTGACCGCCGCCCGATGATGAATGCGGCGAGGAGAGGAATCCCGGTCGCCAAGGGCAGGGAATAGCGGCCCTGCCACAGTATTCCGTAGTTGGCGGCCTCCCCGAGCTGGATGACGACCGGCAGGAAGATCGTCGCCGCCGTCAGACCGACGAGGACGAGCGCGTCCCGGCGCCGGCCGACGATGAGCGCTATGACGGCGAGCGCCGCGGCAAGGGTCCACCACAGCACGAAGGTGAACAGGGGGGCGGCCACGTTGTTGTAGCTGAACAGTCCCGTCATTTGGCGGATGTAGGTGTCAGTGTGGCTGAGCACGTACCCGGTTACGAACGCAGACGTGCATCTCGAGGGGCAGGGGCGGCCGACCACGGCGACGCCGACCGAGGTGGTCCACACGACGGCAAGGCCCGTGCACACCGCCACGATCGCCGCCCACACCTGGACGTCGCGGCGTCTCAGCACGGCAGCCAGGCGCTCCCGGCTCATCAGGGCGAGCACAGTGCAGACGATCACGACGAGCCACACTGGCGAGAGCGGGCGGGCCAACACGAGGGCGCCGGCCGAGACGCCGGCTCGGGTGAGGAGTCGCCCGCCACCGTCGGGCGGCGGGTCGAGGATGAAGACCAACAGGGACACCCACAGACAGATGGCCGGGCTGATCTCGAGACCGCTGTCGTTGATCACGGCGCCGATGTAGATCACGGCGGGCACGATCGCGACTCCCGTGCCCAGGACCAACATCCGTGACCTGCGCCAGGAGAAGGCCGAGACAAGGGCCGAGGCCAGGAACGCAGACGTGATGGCCACGCTGACCAGGCGCATCAGGTAGAGCCCCAGCGCCGACGGCGCGGCCAGGCTCGGCAGCCCGACCGCCAGGTAGTACAGCGGCGGATAGCCGCCGAACTGCGTGTTGACCTGCTCGAGCGATGTCGGCCCGCCGATTGAGAACCCGCAGCTGCCGGCCGCGCCGGAGCGGAAGAGGTAGCACAGGGTGGAGGGGACCTGGGCGCCGGCGAACGGTGCCGGGACGTGCACCAGCCAAGGTCGACCACGCGGTCCGGTGTTCGCCCCCCGCAGTTCGCCCCTGACGACGGCCGCGGCCTTGATGGCGTGGGCTCCCTCGTCGGACCCGCTGAGCAAGGGGCTGGCCACGGCCCACGATGCGCCCATCACGAAGAGCAGCGCGAAGGACACCAGCCACTGCCTGCGGGCCAGCCGTGACTTCGGGCGGTCCTCCCGGCCCGGAGGTGTTGTCGAGCCGGCCTCGGAGGCCGGCGCGGCCGAGGGCGTTACCGGCGGAACTGATGTGGAGACGGTCGCCCCCCGCTGCTACCGGCGGGCGCCCTGGATCGCCTCGCGGGGGAGCACCGGGGCGTCTCGGCCCGTTCCCGACCGACCCTGACCGGGCCGGTCCGAAGCCTTCTCCTCGTGGTAGTCGGCCTCGACGTTGACGCTCCAGATGTCGTTGCTGGCACCGAGGATGTTCTCGACGGTGAGCATCGCCGTGTACATGGAGTGGTCCTGGTTGTTGTACCGGTGCATGCCGTTGCGACCGACGGGATAGACGTTGACCACGTTGGCCTCCAGCCAGGCGCGCAGTACCTCCACGTTGTCCCGGTAATGCTCGTCGTAGATGGGGTACGCCTTGGGCATCCGCACCACGTAGCCGGCCTCCACATCGGCGGCCTTCATGAGCCCGAGCTGCTCGAGCTCCTGCTTGCCCCGTTCGATCAGCTCCTCATCGCTCGCGGTCCACGAGTGGTCGCCCTCGAACACCGTGTACTCGAGACCCAGGACGTTGCGGCCGCCCTTGACGAGGTAGGGCGACCAGGAGCCGAAGTTCTGGATCCGCATCGTTCTCACGTCGGGAGCGTGGATGTAGATCCAGTTGTCGTCCCAGGCCACCCGGTCGGCCGGCACGACCAGGGCGACAGTGAGGAAGTCCCGGTAGATGAGCCCGGCCGCGGCCCGACGGACCTCGTCGGGAGCGGGTGGGTCCATCGCCTCGACAAGGGCGCCGAACGGCATGGACGAGATGACCTCGCTGACGGGGTAGGTCGTGGTCCCACCCCCGGTCGTCGTCGCTTCCACTTCGACGGCGCGATTGTCGCGACGACCGATGCGCGTCACCTTGGTCTCGAAGACGACCTTCGAGCCCTGGGCCTCGACCTTCTCGCGACAGGCCTCCCACATCATTCCCGGCCCGAACTTCGGGTACTGGAACTCCTCGATGAGCGACGTGATGTCCTTCTGGTTGCGCTTGGGCGTGAGGGAGTTCACGATCGCTTTGCCCAGCGACAGACCCTTGACCCGCTGCGCCGCCCAGTCCGCCGGCATCTGGCTCACCGGGATGCCCCAGACCTTCTCGGTGTAGGTCTTGAAGAACGTCCGGTAGAGCCGCCATCCGAAACGGGCGACCAGCCAGCCCTCGTAGTTGTCCTGGTCCTTGGGCGGGCGCACCCGGGCCCGCGCGTAGGAGCCGACGCAGCGAACCGCCTCGACGGGACCGAGGTTGCGCAGGGCGTTGCCGCCGCGGATCGGGTAGTCGAAGTACCTGCCGCCGTAGAAGATGCGGCTCTTGCGGGGGCGGAGGAGGAAGTCGCCCTCGGGGAGGATCTCGTGCCAGAGCCGCTCGACCGCCGGCACCTTGGTGAAGAACCGGTGACCGCCCATGTCGAAGCGCCAGCCGTCGCGCTCGGTGGTCCTGCTGATGCCGCCGACGACGGAGTCGGCTTCCAGCACCGTGGACGTCCTCCCCGACTTGGCCAGCTGGTACGCGGCGGTGAGCCCTGCCGGGCCGGCGCCGATGATGACCGCCTCCAAGTCCCTCGCCGTTGCGGGTCGATCGGATCCGTCCTGGGTGCGCCCAGAGGGTGCGGTTTCGCGAGGATCTGCAGTCGCCTCTGAGGAGGGCTCCATGTTCTCCTTAGTGGGCCGCGTGCCCACACTGGGCAGCGCCGGGACGGGACATTCCACGATACCGTCCCCGTCCGCCCGCGACGGAGACGAGGGCGGTGGCATCCGTGGAGCGGCCTCAGGGCACATAGGCGTTGAGAAAGGCGAGGGTGGCGTAGCCAGCCATCCCCGCGGCGCCGAGGGCGAGCACGCCTCGCTCCACGCGGCCGCTGGCCGTGAGGCCTGCGCCCGCCAGGACCAGTGGGAACGCGCTCAGGGCGTAGCGCTCGAGGGAGTCGAGGTTGCGCGAGCTCAGAGCCAGGACCAGCGTGGCGGCAGCGAACGCCCCGTAGGACGCAGGCCAACGGAGCAGGCACACGACCAGCAGCAGGACCAGGCCGATCGCCCAGGGGTCGTGGAGCCCGCTGCCGATGTGCCCGTGGATGAACAGGCGAGCCTCGTGGCCGAGGGAGGTGACAGGGTCGACGAAGCCGCCGCGCTGGCCGGCCGCCTGCTGGGCGTGCACCGGGACCAGCGGATCGCCGTAGGCCAGCCACGACCAACCGAGGAAGATGGCGCCGCCCACGGCCGGCGCCGCCACCGCCCCCACGCGGGCCACCGCCTCCCGTCGCGAGATGGCGGACCAGCCCCGTGCCGCCTCCACGGCGGCGGGCACCACCAGGAGCACGCCGAGCGGTCGGGCGAGGCCGGCGGCCAGGCCGGCCGCCACCGCCCATTCCCAGCGCCGGGTGCGGAGAGCGAGGAAGGCGGCCACCGCCAGGGCGATGGCTGTGGCCTCGGCGTACCCCATCACCAGGACGAAAGCCGGCGGCACCAGGGCCATCAGCCAGGCCGCCCGCCGGGCGAGGGCGCGGTCGCCGGTCTCGACGAGCGCCAGGCGGTGCAGCAGGGCGCCGAGGGCCAGCGCCGAGACGTTGGCGACGATCAGCAGGGTGACACCGGTGGCGCTGGCGATGCCCAGGGCGAGGTAGCGGGCCACGAGGGGGACCAGCGGCCAAAACCGCGTTGCGCTGTGGCCGAGGGGGGCGTAGCCGTGCGAGGCGATAGCGCGGTAGAAGCCGGCGTCCCAACCGAGGAGGCCCTGGTCGACCCGGAAGGACACGCCCGCCGCCGTCGGATGCAGGTGAGTCACCAGGAAGTGGGACAGGGCGAGCGCCCCGAGCACGATGAGCCGAGCCGTGATCCAGCCCGGAAGCGCCGCCATGACGTCGGCCCTGATCCCGCCCGGGCGGCCCGGAGCTCCCGTCCAGGCCACCCGCAGCCTGCCCGACACGCTTGCCCGAGCCCGGCCCGAGGGCCGACTCGAGGTCGTCGGCAGGCGCTGTCCGATGCCGTCCCGGCGCAGCATGGCCGCAGGCTCAGGGGGTTGCCGGGTAGCGGAACAGGGCCTGCTGCTCGAAGACACCGGTGAGGTCGTCGTGGGCGTTGGTGTCCGGCCTCACGACCTGGGTCGCACCTGGTCGCAGGCCCGCCAGCTGGCTGGAGAGCGTTTCGCACTTGAAGTCGAGTGTCTTGTAGCCGCTGATCCACACCAGCCAGATGGTGTGGCCGGGACCAGCCCGGGAGGCGAGGGTCCGGGCGAAGGCGGCCGGCTGGCCCGCGGCGTTCCTGGCCGAGTAGTCGGACCAGTCCACCCGCTGCGGCGCTGCGCCCGCCGGGAAGGTCAGCTGGACCAGATTGCTCGGGAGCAGGCGGCTCACGGACGGGCCCAGCTGGTCGGGGCAGTAACCGACCACATCGCCAGGCTTGGCTGCCGCGTTGATCGCCGCGGCCACCTGTCCGGCCTGGGTGCGGTTGGTCGTCACGTTGCTGGCCGAGGCGACCAGCCCCAGGACCACGGCGATGGCGAGCACCCCTGCCCTGATGCGCCGGTCGGCCAGGGTCGCCATCCCGAGCACAGCCAGGAGGAGGAAGATCGGGAGCACGACCGCCGCGTAGCGACCCTGGAAGGCGCTCCTCGAGACCAGGCCGACGGCGATGGCCAGTGCGAGCGTTCCCGCCGTGGCGATAGCCAGAGCCCGGGGCGGTCGCCGGGTGCGGAGATCGAGCTCTATCCGGTGACCGTCCAGAGCCATGCCGAACAGGGCGAGGAAGGTCAGGGCGAAGAAGGTCAGCCCGAGGCCCCGACCGGCGCTGGACTTACCGCCGGCGAACTCGCCGATGGCGTTGACCATGGCACTGAAGCTCGCCGGCTCGGCCCACGGTGTCCCGGTGTGCCGGAGCTGGGACAGGAAGATCGGCACCCAAGGCAGGAACAGGACGCACCCGGCGGCGATGGCGCCCAGCGCCCAGAAGGGGGCGGTCCGATCCGCGGGCCGGGTGCGGATGCGCCAGGCGAGGATGGCGACCACCACCACGAGCAGGTAGATCGACCAGTAGTGGGTGTACAGGAGCAGGGCGGTGAGGGCGGTCACGGCGACGAGGTCGAGTGGTCTCGGCCGGGGACGCTCCAGCACCCGGGACAGGGCGAGGAAGCCGCACACGACGAGGAGGATGACCAGCGAGTACATGCGGGCCTCGGTGGCGTAGCGCACGGCAAACGGCGAGCTGGCCAGGAGCAGCAGGGCGACCCACGCCCCCGGCCGTCCTCCGACCCGACGCCCGGCGAGCCACATGAACGGCAACGCGGCGACGGCGATCACGCCGCCCAGCGACCGCACGGCCAGATCGCTGGTGCCGAACAGCCGGATCCACCCGTGAAGGAGCAGGTAGTACAGCGGGGGTGCCCCGTCGTGGCGGAGGGCGTCGGGGATGCGGGAGAACGGAAGCCCGGCGATGCCGACGGTGTTCGCCTCGTCCAACCACAGTGGCGACCGGGCCCAGAAGCGCAGCACGATGGCGGCGACCAGCACTGCGGCTGCGGCCAGTCCCAGCCACATGGTGGGGCGGGACAGGCGGCCCGGCGCGCGCTCGCTCGGAACGACCGGCTCGGGGTGCTCCGGGGGTGCTTCGACGGAGCGGCTCGTCACGGCCCGCCAGGGTAGTCACCGCCGCCGTGGCCCGGATGCCACCACGCCCAGGACGGCCCAGCCGTCCCTCCGATCAGCCGGGCTCGACTGGCGAGTCGCCGCCGGTGCGGGGATCGAGGGCGAGAGCGACCGAGTTGATGCAGTAGCGCTGGCCGGTGGGACGGGGACCGTCGTCGAAGACGTGGCCCAGGTGGCCGCCGCAGCGCCGACAGATCACCTCGGTCCGCACCATTCCGAGGCTGGCGTCGCGGTGGAGCTCCACGTTGGCCGCCACCGCCGGCTCCGTGAAGCTCGGCCAACCCGTGCCCGACTCGAACTTGGTCGACGAGTCGAACAGCACCGCGCCGCACCCGGCGCAGCGATAGGTGCCGTCCTCCTTGGCGTCGAGGTACTCCCCCGTGAAGGGACGCTCCGTGTCCTTCTGCCGCAGCACCCGGTACTGCTCGGGCGTCAGCTCCTGGCGCCACTGCTCGTCAGTCTTGTCGACTTCGCTCGCCATGCTCCCCCTCGACGCTCGCCGCAGACGGCCCTCGCTCGCTTGCACCTCGATCGTAGCGCCGCGCCGAGGCGCATCAGGCCCGCTCGGACGCCGTGGAGCCAGCCGCCGGGCCTCTACTATCAGGCCCCATGTCGGTCACGACCAGGCGGGCCTGGGGGCGCCCCGGGAGGCCGGCCCGACCTGGCGGCGAGACCACCGCCGCCGGCGGGCGTCGCGCCCGATCGATGAGTGAACGGGCGGCAAGGATCGCCGGCACCGCGAGCCGCTTCGCGCCGATCTCGATCGTGATGATGCTGGTGCCCGTCGGGGTGGGGGTCGGCCGGGCCCTGTCCAGCATCAATCAACCGTTCGTCAGCTTCGGCGACGTCGCCGTCCTCGAGTCCACCATCAGGGACACCCTCGGCGGCCATCAGCTTCTGGGGCCCTACTCGCACTTCGGCTGGTTCCATCCCGGGCCGGCCTACTTCTACGTGATGGCCCCGGTCTACTGGATCTTCGGGGAGAGCGCCCGGGCGATGTTCCTGGGTGCCTTTCTCATCAACGCCGTCTGCGCGCTCGCCATCATCGTCGTCATCCGCTGGCGGGCTGGAGAGTGGGCCGCGCGGTGGGGCGCCCTGGTGGTCGGCGGCCTCCTCTTCTTCAGCGAGGCCTCTTCCCTGTCGCTGTACAACCCGTGGAACCCGGCCCTGTTGGCACTGCCCTTCTTGCTGGTGATGATCCTGGCAGCGGCCGCCGCGACCGGATCGACCCTCTCCTTGTTGTGGGCCGGGCTGGTCGGCTCGTTCGTCATCCAGAGTGAGCTGGGGACTGCGCCGGCCGTCCTCGCCGTGCTCGTGGTTGGCGCCGCCCTGTGGGGCTGGGCAGTTTGGAGGAAGCGGGCGGGGTCAGCGGCGACGGCGCCCGCGCTGCCTCCCTGGACCAGGCCCTCGCGTCACCTCGTCGCCCTGGCGGGGAGCGCGCTGTTCGTCGTGCTGGTGTGGGTGCCGCCGCTGATCCAGCAGACGACCCGGACGCCGGGCAACGCCGGCAGGATCGTCTCGTTCTTCGAGCACCCGCCCACGGCGCAAGAGGCCGGGGGACGACACACGAGGGGCCAGGCGGTGCGGGGCGTGGCCGAGTACGCGGCCACCCTGCCGCTCAAGGCGGATCCCTTTCCATGCTGCGAGCCCAACCAGTTTGCCGGGCCCAACTCGGCCTACACCGGTCGCCTCGTCATCCTCGGGGGCGGCGTCCTGGTCGGGGTGGGTCTTGCGCTGATCGGTTGGCGACGTCGCCACCAGCTGGTCATGGCCCTCGGCGCCGTCTCCGTGGTTGCGTCCGGAGCCGCTGTCGTGTCGGCGACCCAGGTCGTCGGGCCGTTGTACGAGCACCTGCTGTGGTGGACGACCGCGGTGCTCGTTCCGGCGTGGATCGGCGCCGGCCTGCTGGCGCTCGACCTCGTCGCGAAACGGAAGGGCGGGCCGCTCTCGAGGCCCGTCGGCCGCCGGGTTCTCTCAGGGGCGTTGGCGGTGGGCTGCGCAGTGCCGTGCCTGGCCCTGGGGTGGTCGCTGCTCCGCGATCCGCCGATCGGCTACGGCGACGACCCGGGACGCCAGGTCGCCGCCCAGCTCGTCGAACGGCCGGTGCGGGCGATGCACGTGCGCGATCTCAGGGTCCAGGAAGCCGACCCGGACCAGTTCGGCCTGGCTGCCTCGGTCGTCGTGGAGCTCCAGAAGGCGGGCGTGGCCACCCACCTCGAGCCACCCGCCAGCACCAGCTACGGCCCCCAGGAGCAGGTCCGGGGCCCTGACCAGGCGCTCCTCGTCATCAGCGGCCCACATGACCCCTCACCGGCGGTCTCGACGGCGGGCGCCACCCATCTCGGGACGGTGGAGGGCATGCAGCTCTGGCTGCGGCCCCTGCCGTCCGCCTGAGCCGTCCGGCCCGCCGTCCCCGGGGGCCTGTTTGACGGGGCGAGCGGCGGTCTTGTTGACTATCTTGATCAAATAGGTAGAGATTGCCTCTCCAACTGGGTGAAGAAGGAACTTTCCGTGCCGCTCCGCCGTCCTCGTCCACTCCTCCTCCTCGCCCCGCTCGCCGTGGCCGCACTAGTGACCGCGGCCTGCGGGGGCGGGACCAGCAGCTCCGCCAACGCCGGGACCACGGCGACGACCTCGTCGTCAGGCGGGCCGCCCGTCACGGTCAAGCTCGGCTACTACCCCAACCTCACCCACGCCACCGCCATCGTCGGCGTGCAGCAGGGCATCTTCGCCCAGGCCCTGGGGCAGGACAAGCTCCAGACGGCCACGTTCAACGCTGGGCCAGCAGCGGTCGAGGCCCTCTTCTCGGGCGCCGTCGACGCCACCTACATCGGACCAAATCCCGCCATCAACGCCTTCCAGCAGTCCCACGGCCAGGCCATCCGGATCATCTCCGGGGCAACCTCGGGGGGCGCTGCATTCGTCGTCAAGCCCACCATCAACTCGGCCTCCGACCTGCGGGGGAAGAAGCTGGCCACGCCGCAGCTCGGGAACACCCAGGACGTCGCCCTCCGGTTCTGGCTGCAGGGCAAGGGCCTCAAGACCGACCCGCAGGGAGGCGGAGACGTCTCGATCCTGCCCCAGGACAATGCCACTGCCCTGCGCGCCTTCCAGACCGGACAGATCGACGGCGCCTGGGAGCCCGAGCCGTGGGTCAGCCAGATGGTCGCTGCCGGCGGCAAGGTGCTCGTGAACGAGAAGAGCCTGTGGCCGGGCGGGCGCTTTGTCACCACTCAGCTCGCGGTGCGCACTGATTTCCTCAAGCAGCACCCGGACGCCGTTGCCCGTCTCCTGCAGGGTCAGGTGCGCGCCAACGACTTCGTGAACCAGCATCCGGTGGAGGCTCAGCAAATCGTCAACCAGGGCCTCACCCAGCTCACCGGCAAGGGGTTGTCGCCGGGGGTCATCCAGGCGGCGTGGCCCGACCTCACGTTTACCAACGACCCCGTGGCGGCTTCCCTCGCCGCCTCCGCCGCCCACGCCCAGAAGATCGGCTTGCTCCCACCGGGCGACTTGAAGGGCATCTACGACCTGACGCCGCTCAACCAGGCGCTGGCCCAGGTGAACGAGCCGCAGGTGAAGGCGGCGTGACGGCCATCGCCCGCCAGCTCGCCGCCAGGGTCGGGGCCCCCGATCCGCCCGCCGCCGTGGGGCCCTCGCCAGCGGTCTCGCTCCGGGATGTCTCCCGGGCATTCGGCGAGCGCGGCGCCGCGGTGCTCGCCCTTGACCGGGTCAGCCTGGACGTGCGGCCGGGCGAGTTCGTCTGCCTGGTCGGCGCCTCCGGCTGCGGCAAGACGACGCTGCTGAACCTGGTCGCCGGGCTCGACCGGCCCAGCGCCGGGGCGGTGGACGCCGGCGGAGGACGGCCAGCCCTGATGTTCCAGGACGCGGCCCTGTTCCCGTGGCTCACGGCGGCGGCCAACGTCGAGCTGGCCCTGCGGCTGAACGGGGTCCCGAAGGCCGAGCGCCGGACACGCGCCGCACACCTGCTCGAGGCGGTTCACCTCGGTGAGATGGGACGACGGAGGCCGCACGAGCTCTCAGGAGGGATGCGACAGCGGGTCGCCCTGGCCCGGGCGCTGGCCCAGGATGCCCGGGTGTTGCTCATGGACGAGCCCTTTGGTGCGGTGGACGCCATCACCCGGGACCTGCTGCACGACGAGGTCGAGGGGATTTGGCAGGCCCGGGACATCACCGTGCTCTTCGTCACCCACAACGTCCGCGAGGCTGCTCGCCTGGGCGATCGCATCGTGCTGTTCACCAGCCGACCCGGTCGGGTCGCAGCCACGTTCGACGTGGACATTCCCCGACCGCGGCGCATCGAGTCGCCCGAGGTGTCCGAGCTGGCGGGACGGGTGACGGCGCGGCTCCGCGAGGAGGTGGGCCGCCATGGCCGTTGACGCGTCGACCTCCACCGTCGAGGCATCCAGCCTTGACCGGGAGATGGCCGGCCTCGACGCGCTCGAGCTGTCCACTGCACCGGCGCGGAGCCGGCTCGTGCGTGCCGGCAGCGCGCTGTGGCCGAAGCTGGCTGCGATCGGCGTGGGGCTGCTGGTGTGGCAGATCGTGGTGTGGTCGCAGTGGCGCCCGGACTATGTGCTGCCAGGGCCGGCGCCGGTCTTCAGCGAGCTCGGCAGTCAGCTCTCGCAGGCCAGCTTCTGGCACGCTGTCGGCATCACGCTGCAGCGGGCAGCGATCGGCTACGCAGTCGCCGTCCTCATCGGCTCGCTGGTCGGGGCGGCGGTGGCACGGATCCGACCCCTGCGGCGGGCCATCGGCTCGCTCATCACCGGGCTTCAGACCATGCCCTCGATCGTGTGGTTCCCGCTCGCCATCCTGCTGTTCAAGCTCGGGGAGGGGGCCATCCTGTTCGTCGTGGTCCTCGGCGCCGCCCCCTCGGTGGCCAACGGCCTCATCTCCGGCATCGACCACATCCCACCCCTCATGCTTCGCTCGGGTCGGGTGCTGGGGGCTCGCGGGATCAGGCTGTTCCGATTCGTCATCCTGCCCGCGGCGATGCCGGCCTTCGTCGGCGGGCTCAAGCAGGGGTGGGCGTTCGCCTGGCGGAGTCTCATGGCCGGCGAGCTGCTCGTCATCGTGGCCAACCGCCCATCCATCGGCGCCAGGCTGGAGTTCGCCCGGGAGTTCTCGCAGGCGGACACGCTGCTGGCCCTCATGATCGTGGTCCTGTTGATCGGCATCCTGGCCGACTCCGTGTTCTCGTTCGCCGACCGCTCCATCCGCCGTCGGTGGGGGCTCATCGAGTCAGGCGACTGAGCCACCCGCCCGGAGGGGCCGATTTCGACAAGAGGTGGAACCGAGACGTTGGGTGCACCCGCGCTGGCACCCGCGTCGCCGGGGCCAGCGGGAGCGCCTAGCATGATGACCAAGCTCTATGAGCGCGCTCGACACACGCACGGGTCGTGGCGCCTCGCCGTCGTCGCCTGAGCCGGGACGCACCGAGGCGCGCACGCGGTCCGCCCAGTCGCCGGGGCGGGGGGACGGGGAGCGGCTCCGCCAGCTCCGGGCCAAGAAGCGCCAGGCCACCGGCCTCCTCGTGGTGATGTTCGCCGTGTTCGTCGTCGTGAGCGTCGCCGGGAGCAACCATGGCGTGCTGGCCTACGTGCGGGCGGCGGTGGAGGGGTCACTCGTCGGCGGGCTGGCCGACTGGTTCGCGGTGGTGGCCATCTTCCGCCACCCCCTCGGGCTGCCCATCCCCCATACCGCGGTGATCGTCGAGCGCAAAGACCAGTTCGGCGCCGCGCTTGGCGGCTTCGTGCAGGAGAACTTCCTCAGCTCCGACACCATCACCGATCGCATCCGGTCTTCCCAGCAGTTGACGAGGGCCGCGGACTGGCTCATCGTGCGCGAGAACGCCGAGAACATTGCCGGCCATGCAGCGACGCTGGTGGTCGGTCTCGCCGACGCCGTCCGGGACGAGGACGTCCACCGTCTGATCGAGGAGGAGATCTCGGGCGGCCTCGAGCGGGTTCCGCTCGCACCGCTGGCGGCGCGTGCCCTGCGGACCATGACGGCCAACCAACGGCACCAGGAGCTGCTCGACTCGGTCCTCCGCGGCTTCGAGCGGTTCCTCGACGACAACCGAGACGGCCTACGAACGCGGTACGCACGAGAGTCGCCGTGGTGGCTGCCGCGCGTCGTCGACGAGCGCATCTTCGATCGCATCCTCGACGGGGTGCACGACGTGCTGCGGGAGATCAACACCGACCCCGGCCACGAGATCCGCTCCCAGCTCGACAAATGGGTCGCCACGCTCGCCGACAACCTCGAGAACGCGCCCGAGTACCGCGAGCGCGGCGAGCAGCTCAAGCGTGACCTGCTGACAAACCCGGAGCTGCGGAAGTGGACCTCCTCGCTGTGGGACGAGGTGAAGGCGACCCTTCGATCGCAGGCGGCCGACCCCGAGTCGGAGCTCCGTCGGCGCTTGGCCGACGTCCTGATCGGCATCGCACGACGGCTCCGCGACGACCCGGCGCTGGCGGACAAGGTGGAGCAGGTCGTCGAGTCGGGGATCCGCTATGTCGCGGAGCACTTCCACGACGAGATCATCGATCTCGTGAGCGGCACCATCTCCCGGTGGGACGCGACCGAGACGTCCAGCAAGCTCGAGATCCTCCTCGGACGCGACCTCCAGTTCATCCGCATCAACGGGACTGTCGTGGGCGGTCTGGCCGGTCTCGTGATCTTCTCGGTCGGCCAGGCGATCAGCTAGGAAACAGGTCGCTCACCGTCTCGACGGCGATCGGCGCCAGCCGACCCGCGGACACGGCCCACGGCGGCGCGGAAGTTGGGGGGCCTTCATGCATAGACGTTGACGGTGTGATCGAGTCCCAGCTCCGCCGCCGCGAGCCGGCCGGTGGCGACCAGCACGAAGGTGAGTGGGTCGCCCGTGATTCGCCGGCCGCCGTCGCCGCCCACGGCTACCTCGTCGAGCCCGTCGAGGACGAGGACCGCCGGTCCCCAGCCGCGCCGGGCGAGGAGGTCGGCCAGGTGGGACACAGAGACCCGGAGGCCGGGCCCCCGCTCCGGCTGGCGGCCGAGCGCCGAACGGATGTCCTCGGCGTGGACGTAGGCGTCGTACCAGACCGCCTCGATGCCCTCGCCGAGGGTGCCGGGGATCCCCGCGGGAGCGGGACCGGACCAGGCGGCGTCGTCGAAGGCGGCGGCGAGATCACGCACCACCTTCGTCGCCTGCTGCAGCTCGTCGGCCACCTCCCGTGGCGACCGGCCGCGTCGCTCGGCCACCTGGCGGGCGGACGCGTCTGGTGCGGCCAGCTCGTCGAGGCGCCCGGTGGCGATGTCAGCGATCGTGCCGGTGACGTGGGCGGCCAGGTCCCCGACCGTCCATCCTGCGCACCTCGTCGGGGCCTCCCACTCGGTCGCGGTGAGCGGTCGCACCAGCTCCTCGAACCGCGCCAGCTCGTCCGCGCTGCCGGTCAGCGTCTCTTCCCGGGGCAACCCCATCTCCCACCTCCTGGGCATCGGCGGTGCCCGACAGGGCGCCGCCGACGAGTGGATACTGACGACCGAAATGCTAACACAGACATACAGTCCGTATGTCAAGTGCTACTCCGCTTGACTCGACGGTCAATGTCGGCAGCGGAGTGCCGGCCGGCAGAAGGAGGCCACCGGATCCGACGTCGAGACGCTGCTCACCAGGTGTCAATGCACGGACGCTTCTTGCCCGTCCGCGCTGGAGGGGGTGGAGCCGAGTCGAGGGCGGCGATGATCCATCGGCGCGAGTCGGCCGGGTCGATCACGTCGTCGATCTCGAAGTAGGTCGCGGTGTTGAGCGCCTTCCCGTGCCGGTACATGGCTGCGACCATCTCCTGGAACGCCTGCTCGCGGCGCTCGGGGTCGTCGATGGCGTCGAGCTCGCGGCGGTAACCGAGTCGCACGGCGCCCTCGAGGCCCATTCCCCCGAACTCTCCGGTCGGCCAGGCCACGGTGAAGATCGGCGCCTTGAAGCTGCCTCCTGCCATGGCCTGGGCGCCCAGCCCGTAGCCCTTTCGCAGCACGATCGTGAGCAAGGGGACCGTGATCGTGGACCCGATCACGAACATGCGAGCGCAATGGCGGACGGTCGCCTGCTTCTCCGACTCGGGACCCACCATGATGCCCGGCGTGTCGCAGAGCGAGATGAGCGGCACGTCGAAGCCGTCGCACAGCTGCATGAAGCGGGCGGCCTTGTCGGCGCCCGCCCCGTCGATGGCTCCGCCCAGATGAGCGGGGTTGTTGGCGATCACGCCCACGGGCCGACCACCGACGCGGGCGAGGGCCGTGATCATGCCCGTCCCGAACCCCTCGCGCAGCTCGAGCAGCGAGCCCCGGTCGACCAGCGTGGAGACCACCTGCCTGACGTCGTAGGTGCGCAGCCGGTCCTCGGGCACGATGTGGCGAAGGCGGGCCTGGTCCATCTCGTCCCACTCGGGGACCGCCCCTCGGAAATATGACAGGTACCGCCGCGCTGTCGCGACCGCGGCCGCCTCGTCCGCCACGGCGATGTCCACCACGCCGTTGGGTACCTGGACCTCCATGGGTCCGATGGCACCAGGCGGGTAGGCGCCCAGCCCGCCCCCTTCGATCATCGCCGGACCGCCCATCCCGATGTTGGAGTTGGCCGTGGCGATGACCACATCGCAACAGCCGAGGATGGCGGCGTTGCCGGCGAAGCAGTAGCCGGAGTTGACACCAACCAGCGGCACGAGGCCGCTCAGCCCGGCGAAGAGGTTGAAGGCCATGCAGTCGAGCCCGCTCACGCCGACGCCATCGGTGTCCCCGGGTCGTCCGCCGCCTCCCTCGGTGAAGAACACGATCGGGAGGCGGAGCGTCTCGGCCAGCTCGAAGAGCCGGTCCTTCTTGCGGTGGTTCTGCAGACCCTGGGTCCCTGCCAGCACGGTGTAGTCGTAGGACATGGCGATCGTCCGGTGATCGTCGACCGTCCCGATCCCCGCCACCATGCCGTCCGCCGGCGTTCGCCTGATCAGGTCGTCCACCTCACGGCGTCGCCGTTGCGCGGCGATGGCGAGCGCTCCGTACTCGACGAAGCTCCCGTCGTCGCACAGGTCCTCGATGTTCTCCCGGGCCGTGCGTTGGCCCGTGTGCCGGCGTCGCTCCACGGCGTCCGGTCTTGCGTCGTCGAGTCCGATGGCGTGGCGCTCGAGGACCTCGGCGAGATCGGGCCGGATCTGCTGCGGGGGGCCGGTCTGGTCCTGACGTCCGTCATCGTCGCCGACTGCCGCCTCCTCCAGTACAACCAGGGCCTGACCCGGCACGACCGTGTCGGCCACCGACACCTCGATCTTGCGGACGAAGCCGCCGGCCGCCGCCTCGACTGGGTGCTGCATCTTCATAGACTCGATGACGACCACCTGTTGTCCGCTGCGTACGACGTCGCCTTCGCCGACGTCGATGCTGACGACCGTCCCGTGCAGCGGCGACCCGACGGTGAGCATCGGTCACCTGTCTAGCAGTTGGCCCCGGCAGGCGGGCATTGGTGGGCAGCGCCGACTAGCGGGCCGGCGGCCGCAGGCCGAAGGCCAGCTGGGCCGCTCCGCGGACGGCGGCGACGACCGGCCCGGTCTTGGCCAAGGGGGGAAAAGCGCCCTCGTCCATGGCGGGGACGAAGAGCCGCCCGGCGCCGCTGCCGTAGACGTAGACGGGGTACGCGGCTGTCGACAGCGCGGTCGAGATGCCGCTGTGGTACGGGTGGCGGAAGCCGGGGATCGGGCCGCCGCCACCGACCACGGTCGCAGCGTCCTCCGGCGCGTCGAACCAGTAGGTGGCCATGCGGATCATCGGTGACAGGAGGGGATCGGGCACGCCCATGTCCCGCAGCACGACGGTGTCGACCGACAGCGCGTCGGCACCGGCATAGACACGACGGGGGGACACCGGGTGGCGGCAGGCCATCACGCCGAAGGGACCCTGGGCGGCGTCCTCGAAGGCGTCGACCACGCCCAAATCCGGCGCGTAGGCGTCGATCACCATCATGGTGGCCATCCGGTAGTGGAGCTGGCGATCGGAGAAGACGTAGCGATCCTGGCGCTCGCCGAGCCCCTCGAGGGACGACAGGCAGAGGTGTCCGAGCTCCGACGGGTTGGTGCGCAGCTTGGCGAGGACGAGACGCACGTCGGCGGTGCGCCATGTGCTGCTGATGCACGACTGGGCCGCCCCCCGCAGGTAAGCGAACGGGACCTGGTCCCGCGAGCAGTCGACGACGCGGTAGGCGGGCGACTCGAAGCCGAAGTAGCGCGCCACCTCGGCGACCGAGCGGTGCCCGTAGTAGCGGTCGTAGAGCGTGGGCGCCTCCAGTACCGCCACCTCGGCGACGCCGTGGTCGACCAGGTAGAGAGCGAGCTCCTCTACCAGGATCGGGTCGACGACCGTCGAGCGGTCGTGGCGGTCGTAGCCGAGCATGAAGGCCGTCTTCACCGCGGCTCGGAGGGGCCGGCCAGCCGCGGCCTTCGAGGTGATGAGCTCGGCCAGGCCCGCTCGGTCGAGGACCCGACGGAGGCTGGCGCGCTTGTCGGGGGACGAGCTGCCCCGCTCGACGAACACCGGCGCGCCGGTGGCGAAGCGACCGGGCCGGACCGCCGCCGCTCGATCCCGCCCGGGTAGGAACCACTCTCCGACGGACCGCAGCTCGTCGACGACGACATCCCTCGTCCATCCCGGGCGGAGGCGGTCGTCGTCACCGAGGGCCCTTGCCAGCAGGGCGAAGACCTGACCGTGCCTGCGCTCGTCGTCCGCGATCTGCTCGGCCGCCTCGCGCTCGTCCTCGGTCTCAGCCAGCTCGACGATGCGGGCCCAGCACAGCGCCGCGCTGCGCTCGAGCTCCACGTTGAGGCGGCAGAACTTTCGGAAGGGCCCGTAGTCGAGCTCCTGTCGTAGGGCGCTGCTCAGCTGACCCGTGAGCAAACCCCCAAGGGTCAACGTCCGCGCCAAGGCGACCGCGAGCGGGCGCTCCCGTAGGTGGAGATGCTGGTCCGTGGCGCTGGCCCATCCGGACAGGGCGCCGTAGAGCTGCTCGCCGTAGGTCAAACCTCGCATCCACCCCGAGGCGTGGTGGAGGAGGACCCCCCGCACGTAAGCGGCGTGCATCTCCTCGTCCTGCCAGACCCAGACGAGCGCCCGGCGCACGAGATGGC
Source organism: Acidimicrobiales bacterium (assembly GCA_036270875.1). Taxonomy (NCBI): domain Bacteria; kingdom Bacillati; phylum Actinomycetota; class Acidimicrobiia; order Acidimicrobiales; species Acidimicrobiales bacterium. The sequence goes on along the minus strand of DATBBR010000070.1, from coordinate 37,464 downwards.
GCACCTCCGCATCGAGGGGCATTCGGGCGACGCGCTGGGCGATCGCCCGCTCCCGGTAGGCCACACCGACCAGCTGCTCCCGCTCGAGGGCGAGGAGCCAGAGCCGGCGCCGCTCCCGCTCGGGGCGACCGCGGTATCGGCTGCGCCACCTGGCCAGAAGGCGCTCCGACTCTCGGTAGATCTGCTCGAGGCGCCCGCCGCCGGCCTGGCGTTCGGCTTCCTCCCCGGCCGGGGTCTCCTCCGCCATCACCCGAGGCTATCGGGGGGCTCGCCAGGGGCGCCCTTGGCCGCTGTCTATGACGACTTCGGAGCTTTGCGCGCCTTGGTGGTCGACGAGCGCCGCCCGGTGGATGTCGGCGTCGAGCTCGGGCGAGCGCGTTTGGCTTGCTGGCCGCCACTGGGATTGCCGGCCTCGGGACGCCCTCTCTCGCCTGCTGCCTTCTCCGGCATCGCTCGTGGCGAAGGCGGACGGCTCAGGATGTGTCCTGTAGCGACACTGGCGAGGGTTACGGCGCCGTCGGCCATCAGGCTGGCGCCGCCCACGACGATCGAGCCCGTGACCGAGACGGCCGTTCCCGCAAGCGAGCCCGCCTGCTTGGCGGCCTCCTCCGTGGCCCCGGCGACACCTACCGTGACGTCCGTGCCGAGCCGGTTCACCGTCGCGCCCAGTGACGAGCGACCGCCGCGCCACCGCCGGACGAGGCCCACACCGGCCAGTCCGATCCCGAAGGCAATCGTCAGGATCTCATCGATGCGAAGATCCTACCGTCGGCCGAAGGCGCCCGGAGGCCTAGTGCGACTAGCCGGATGTCGGTTGCCCGGTGGTCGGATCGAGCGTCAGCCGGCGCCCATCCGCATTCCCGGTGAAGTCGAAGAGGTTGGTCAGGCTCCCGGCCTTGGCGTCGAGCGACTGGTTGCCGATCCGACCAGTTCCCCAGTTGTCTTCGACGAACTGGAGGATCGACGTCTGGTCGGTGATCGAGTGATCGACGAAGTTGCTCTTGGACCAGGGCGAGATGGTCAGGAGAGGCTGCCGGGGACCGTAGCCGCAGCGGTCCTGGTAGGCGCCGGGCTGGGCTGTCCCACACATCCCCGGGTCGGTGAGGGCGTCGGCGCTCGGATCGTTGGACTGGCTCACGATGGGTCCCATCACGTGGTCGTACCACCCATCCGAATCGTCGTAGGCCACGACCACAGCCGTCGAGTTCCAACTGTCGAGCTTCTGGAGGTGGTTGATGGTGTCTACCAGGAAGTGCTGCTCGTCGAGCGGATCCGAGTTCCCGGGGTGGCCATCCTGGTACCTGGCGGCCTTGAGAAAGCTCACCGCCGGCAGGTGACCGCTGTCGGCCGAAGCCGAGAAGTCTGACAAGTCGTACTGGTGCTTCGCCTGGTCGGTCGTCCCGATGGCGCCCACCGACGTCGGGGGCAGGTGGTGCGGATTCGCCGTCTGGGCGTAGTACTGGAAGGGCTCGTGGTGAGCGCTGTAGTCCCGCTGGCTCACGCCCCCGACGTTGGGGTGGGCGGAGTTGCAGACCGCCTTGCCGTTGCTCTGACCGGTGGGCTTGAAACCCCCCTGGAACCAGCCCCACGTGACCCCCTTGGCGTTGAGGAGGTCGCCGACGTTGTTGCCGGTGAGGCTCGCCGTTCCCGTAGACCCCCCGCAGTCGTCTCCCGTGGGGTCGGGGTCGCCGATGACGGTGCCGTTGGCCACCTCGCCCGGCAGGGCAGCGGGTGTGGCGCCGTGGGTCTGGCCGGAGACGAGGTTGAGGGCGCCGGGTGTGGACGGCCCGAAGCCGGTCGAGAATGAGTTGTCGCTCATGGCGAAGTGCTGCGCGTAGTTCCAGAGCGCCGTGACGGTGTTGCCGTCGTAGTAGTCCATGACCTGCTTTGGATCGCATGGGGGCGTCGCGCCTGTGTCCTGCACGAACTTGTCCATCAGGCCGTGGTCGAAGGCCTGCTGCTCGGACGTGTAGTCGTGGTTCTGGTCGCAGGTGATCGCCTGGCTGCGGTCCAGTCGGTTGGGGTTGGCCTGATTTGGGTTGGCGGTCAGCAGGGACGGGGTCAGGCCGTTGACGCTCGGTGTGTCGTGGCTGGCCGTGAACGACGGCTCACCCGCCGGGTTGGTGGCGTGAGGATAGGTGCCGAAGTAGTGGTCGAACGAGATGTTCTCTTGGAAGATGACGACCAGGTGCTTGATTGGCGTGGTCGTGGCGGCTGCGGAGCTGTCGGGCGGTGGCGCGCCCGGGCTGGCCGCCCCGATCGCGCCCGAGCCCACTGCCGTCATCACGGCGGTGGTCGCCAGCGTCATGGCAGCGATACCGAGCTTCCCCACGTGCGAAAGTTTGCGCATGGTGGGGGACGTTACGGCCCGACTGTGACCGGTTTATGACGATATCGGAGCGTGCGGGTGAACGCGAGGCAAAGAATGGTCGGGCGGCGCAGTTGCCGCGGCGCGATGTGGTTCGTGACGCGGCAGGCGGAATGTTCGCCGACGGTTCATCTGGCCTGTCGACCGCGTTCATCGCGGCGCAAGAGGCCCATCGCACACTGGGGCCATGGCGGCACTGGCGGCCCTCGAGCGAAGCCGGCCGGGTCTCACCACGGCGCCCTCCAGCACCCTCGCCATCTTCGACCTCGACCGGACGCTGATACCCGGTTCGAGCCTCGTCCATCTCGGCCGGGCCCTGGCCCGACGAGGGCTGGTGAGCCCCTGGACCCTGCCCACCCACATGGCTCGCAACCTGGTGTTCCGGCGCTGCGGGGCCAGCGAGTCCAAGGTGGAGCGCCTGCGGGACAGCATGCTCGGGGCTTTCTCGGGTACCCCGCAGGCCCCGCTGCTCTCAGCCGTCATGGAGGTGGCGAGCGACGTCGCCTCCGACGTCTACTCCGGCGCCCGCTGGCTGCTCGAGCAGCACCTCGAGCGCGGTGACTTCTGCGTGGTCCTGTCCGCCAGCCCCCACGAGCTGGTGACGGCTGTGAGCGCCCTTCTCGGTGCGCATCGGGGAGTCGGCACCGTGGCCGAGGTCGTCGACGGGTGCTACACGGGGCGGCTGGCGGGGCCGTTCTGCCAGGGCCGAGGAAAGCTCGACCGTCTTGCCCAGGAGGTCGGACCCGTGCCGCTGACCGACGCCGCGGCCTACTCCGACTCCGCCTCCGACCTCGTGCTGCTCCGCTCCTGCCGTCGCCCCGTCGCCGTCAATCCGGACCGCGAGTTGCGGAGCGCGGCCCGTGCATCGGGCTGGCCGATCCTGCGGTTCCACTGAGTCGCCGGCCGTCAGCCTCCGGCAGCTGCCACCGTCAGTGGAAACGGATGACCATCGCGCCGCCGAAGAGGAGGCAGTAGACGGCGAACGGCCACAGCTTGTTGGTCTCGAAGTACCGCATGAGGAACCGCACGGCCAGGTAGGCGGCCACGCCGGCGACGACGCTGCCGACCAGGATCTGGCTACGCACACCGTCGCCGTTGTGGCCCAGGAGGTCCGGGAGCTTGTAGATCCCGGCCGCCAGGATGATCGGAGTCGCGAGCAGGAACGAGAAGCGAGCCGCGTCCTCGTAGTCGAGGCCGCGGAAGAGGCCGGCGACCATGGTGATACCCGAACGGCTGATCCCGGCGAACAGCGCGAAGACCTGGGCGACGCCGATCACGCCGGACTCCCGGAAGTCGAGGCTGTCCAGCCTCCGGGCGGCGGCCCTCGCCGCACCCGGCGCGCCCGCGGGCTGTCTCGCCTCGGCCCGTCGCCGGGCCGCGTCGCCGCTGAACAAGATCAGTCCGTTGACCATGAGGAAGGCGGCGGCGGCGAGCGGCTTGGCGAAGACGGTACGGAACACGTGCTCGAAGACGAGACCCACGAGCCCGGCCGGGATGCTGGCCACGATCAGGAGCCACGCCAGGCGCTCGTCCGCCGTCTCGATGCGGCGCGTGCGAAGGGTGACGAAGAACCCCCTGATGATCCGGTACCACTGGTCCCGGAAATAGATCAGCAGGGCCAGGGCGGTAGCCACGTGCATGCCGACCAGGAAGGCCAGATAGAACGACTCCTTGGCCGACTGGGCCTGGACCACACCGTGCCAGCCGAACAGCGCCGGGAAGATCACCGTGTGGCCCAGGCTGGAGATCGGGAACAGCTCGGTGATCCCCTGCAGAAGGCCCAGGATGACGGCCTGAAGATAGCTCAGCACGATCGCGTTGCTCCTCCTCGACTCAGCGCAGGCGGGCGGGCCGGCGCTGGTGACGCTTGATCGACGGGGAGATCGTAGGCCAAGACAGTGGACAGTCAGCCCGCACAGCGAGCTGGCCGACGACTAACTCAGTTCCCGACGACTAGGAGCGGTTGATCGCGCTGAGGCCGGAGGCGGTTCAACGCCTGGCGGTCTTCTTCGCCGCAGCCTTCTTCTTGACCGTCTTCTTCGCCGCTGGTCGCTTGGCGGTCGACTTCTTGGCCGTGGCTTTCTTGCCGGTCGACTTCTTGGCCGTCGACTTCTTGGCGGTCGACTTCTTGGCGGTCGACTTCTTGGCGGGGCCGGCCGTCCCATCGAGCACGCCACGCCCCAGCTTGGGCGCCTGGGAGGGGTTGAGGACCGCCTCCTTGAAGCCCTTGAGCGCGGTGATGCGGGCCCGCTTCGACGCCTTGATTCGGATCTGCTCCCCGGTCGCGGGGTTGCGGCCCATACGGGCTGCCCGCTCCACCTTGGCGAACTTGGCGAACCCGGAGATCGCCACCTGCTCCCCCTTGGACACCGCGGCCGTCACCACGTCAGTAAAGCCCCGTAGGGCGGAGTCGATGGCCTTCGCATCCTGGCCGGTCTCGTTCGCTACCGCTCGCACGAGGTCTCTGCGGTTCATGCTCGCCTCCTTCGTAGGCCCTCAGCGCCCGACCATTCTGCGTTATTTGGGGCGTGAAGGCGAGGATGGTCGTGAAGACCGGTGCCAACCGACCGTTGATTGCCGCCATTCTGTCGCGGGTAGGAAGAAGGGTGAGCGAAGGAGAATATTCTTCACATGCCGGATGCCCACGGGGCACCGCCGTCGACGTCGGAGCAGCCGACCTCGGAGCGCCCTTCCGAGCCGATCTCGCCCGTCCCAGCCGGTCATCCTGGTATCGCCCTGCTGATCATGCGGGCCCGACGCCGGCGGTCCCGTGAGACCGCCGAGCTCCTGGCCGGCGTCGATTTTCGGCGAGACCCCAAGACCGGACCGGACGACTAGCGCGCCGTCTTGACAGAGTTGTGAGGCGGTCCTAGGAGCGCCCGCCAAACCAATCAGTCTTGACTGATTGGTTTGACCCCTGCTAGAAGATGCGCCGTGGCTGGGGAAGACACGGACGGTGTCCGTCAACGGCGAACCCAGGAGCGCGGGGTGGCCACACGCGCGGCCCTCCTCGACGCCGCCGTCGACTGCCTGGTCGAGCAGGGGTACGGGGCGACGACGACGGTGGAGGTGGCCAGGCGGGCAGGGATCTCACGGGGTGCCCAGCTGCACCACTTCCCGACCAAGGCCGAGCTGCTCACGGCCGCCGTGTACCACTTGTGCGAGCGCCGGACCACGGAGTTCCGGAAGGGCTTCGCCCAGGCCGAGCCAGGTGCCGACCGCCTCGACGTGGCCATCGATCTGCTGTGGTCGATGTTCCGAGGTCCCACGTTCGTGGCCTGGGTCGAACTGTGGGTCGCCGCTCGAACCGACCCGGATCTGCGCCGCCAGGTGCTGGAGATGGACAACACGTTCATGGAGGAGAGCCGGGCCGTCTTCCTCGAGCTGTTCCCGCCCGAGCACGGCGTCGATCCCGGCTTCTACGAGGTCGGTCAGGCCTTCGCCAGCACGCTCATGGAGGGTCTCGCCCTGCAGCGAATGGTCGTCGGCGACGAGCTGCACCAGCAGCAGATGATCGACGCGCTCAAGGCGATCAGCCGGCTCTTCGTGCCCCGCCCACCTGACACCGCCGGTCCTGGAGAACGGCGCGACGAGAAGGAGGAAGCGCCGTGACGACCCTCGATCGAGAGCTCGCCTGCGAGGAGCACCTCCCGGATCGCGAGCTCGACCCGTACGCCGCCCTGCTCGCCCGGCTCAGCCACCAGTCCGTCGTGAAGCACTTCGACGCCTATGCCGATGTGGACTGGGACGCGCCCGAGCTGGCGATCGACGGCGGCGATCCTCGCTGGGAGCTGTCGAGCGACGACTCGCTCGGTGGCACAGCCTGGTACCGGGCGCTGCCCCAGCCGGCGCGCGCTCGCCTTGGGCTGGACCTGGTGGCGTCGAAGATGAAGACGGGGCTCGAGTTCGAGAACGTGCTCAAGCGGGGGCTGCTCGAGTACGCGGCGACCTTGCCCAACGGGTCGCCGGAGTTTCGCTATGCCTACCATGAGGTCGTCGAAGAGGCCCAGCACTCGCTCATGTTCCAGGAGTTCGTCAACCGCAGCGGCTTCGACGCGAAGGGGTTGGACCGCTTCGAGCGCGCCGCATCCCGTCTCATTGCCTCCCTCGGGCGCCGCTTCCCCCCGCTGTTCTTCGCGTTCGTCCTCGGTGGAGAGGATCCCATCGACTACGTGCAGCGCCGGGAGCTGCGCAGCAGCCGCACCATCCACCCGCTGCTGGAACGGGTCATGCGCATCCATGTGACCGAGGAGGCCCGGCATCTCTCGTTCGCTCGCCACTACCTCAAGCGCAGCGTCCCCGGACTGGGCCGATTGCGGCGTGCGCAGCTGGCCATCGGCGCGCCGCTGGTGCTCGCCGTGATGGCCCAGATGATGCTCCGGCCGTCGACGCAGATCGTCCGCCGCCACCACATCCCGAAGGAGGTGGTAACGGAGGCCTTCACCCGCAATGCTGTCCATCACGACGAGGCCCTGGCGTCCATGCACAAGCTTCGTCGGCTGTGGGCGGACCTCGGGCTGGCCGGCCCCGTCTATCGGTCCCTGTGGAGGCTGCTCGGACTGTGGCGCGACGTGACCGATGGCGAACGTGCGGCATGAGTGTGCGGGCGGCGCACCGGCAGGGGAGAGGCGGCGAGCACGCACCTCCGGAGGTGGCGGTGCCTACCGCCGAATTATCGGCCGCTGAGGCGGCGCTGACGGCGGCGGGCTCGCTCACCGTCAGATCACTGCTATTCGGGAGCGGACCGCGCTTCGCCGGAGACGCCTTCGGGCCGGTGCTCGCCTTCTATGTGGGCTGGAAGGTCGCAGGGACGGAGGTCGGGATCGGTGTGGCCACCGCTGTCGGGATCGTGGCCTGGTACGCGGCGCGGCGACGCGAGCGACCTGGCGCCGTGGCCCTGCTGGCGCTCGGGTTCGTGTTCGTCCAAGCCGGCGTGGGTCTGGCGTTCCACAGCGCCCGGATCTATCTGGCCCAGCAGGTCCTGCTGTCAGCCGGGTTGGGCGTCGCCTTCCTGGTGTCCATCGCGCTTCGCCGGCCGCTCGCCGGGCTCTTCGCCCAGGACATCTTTCCGTTCCCCGACGAGGTCCGGAGCTCGGCGACGTTTCGTCGGGTCTTCACCCGGATCTCGCTGGCCTGGGGCGTCTACCAGGTGCTGCGCAGCGTCGTCCGACTGGGGGCGCTCAGCAAGGGGAGCATCGACGCCTTCCTGGTCGTCAACCTGATCACCAGCGGACCATTCATCGTGGCCCTCATGGCGTGGTCGATCTGGTACGCGGTGCGCGCCTTCCGTCGCAGCGAGGAGTGGGGTTGGGCGCTGCGCGGGGAGGAGCCGCCGCCGGACGTCGTGGCTGCCTACGAGGCGCAGCAGCCGGAACAGGTCGCGGCGCAGGACGGCCGCGACACGGGTCCGGCGCGCTGACCCATACACTGGCCTGGCGGGCCGGGGGTGGGGAGAAGTGTCCGATGACCGGTCGGGCGGTGCTGGGGTTGGTCCGTAAGTTGATTTAGTAAGCACATGCTGTATATGCTTTGCAACTAGTGAACATCCCTGTGCCGTGACGATGAACGAACGTCCCTCTGCCGTGACCATGAACGATCGCGAACGCACCTTTCACCTCAGCCCCGTCCAGGTCGTGGCCAGCGCGCTGGCGTCGATCACCGCGGCCGTGCTGGCTTCGTTCTTCGGCGTGGCGGGAACGGTCATCGGCGCCGGCGTTGTCAGCGCCGCCGCCAGCATCGGCAACGCGGTGTACTCGTACTCGATCAGGTCGACCCGCAAGGCCCTGCGGCAATCCATTCCGTCGGCGTTCAAAGACACCCTCCCGACGGCCATCAAGCAGCCGGCCACGACCGTCCGCTCCCTCGTGAGCAGCGGAGCCCGCGTCTCGGGTGGCCCGGTCTCCGGTGGCCCGGTCTCCGGTGGCGCCTCGGGCAGGACGGGCGGCGACGGCATTGGTGGGGATCCTGACAACACCAACGAGGTGCCGGCCCTGGATCGGTCCACGGAGGTCCCGCCTCCGGGCCCCCTCGGCCCTCCCCCGATCCCGTCGGGGAGGGGTCCCGGCGCGCCGCCGCCGCCTCCGGGCGTACCGGTACCCCCGAAGGAACGCGAAGTGGGTGCCAGCATCGAGGCGCTCTGGTCGGGCCTGCTCCGCCTCGTCCGTTCCCTCCGCTGGCGCAACATCGCCCTGGCCACGGTGGCGGCGTTCGGCCTGTCCATGGCCGCCGTGACCGCCGTCGAGGCCCTGGCGAAGAAGCCGCTGTCGGGCATCGTCGGCGGCTCGACTCCCGCCGGTGCGACGACCTCGCTCGGTGGGATCGTCGGCGGCGGCCAGTCGTCCAAGCCGTCACCGACGACACCGTCCACCCCTTCGAGCTCGACCACGACCAACCCGCAGACGACCACCCCGGACGGCTCGTCGACAACGACCACGTCTCCGTCCTCGTCGAGCACGACCACGCCGTCGACGGCCACCACCACACCGACTCCGTCGACCCAACCGTCGAGTCCGCCAGGCTCGAACGGCTCGACGCCAGGGACCTCGGGCTCGTCGTCGGGGGCGACGTCGTCGGGTTCGTCGCCATCTGGCGCCTCGGCGGCGGGCGCCCCGTCGTCAGGTGCCGTCCCCGGCACCCCAACGGCCGGCGGGTAGCGAACTCAAAAGACGTTTGACGAAGCGAGCGGCCGCCTCGAAGCTCTCGGCATGGACGGCGTGGTCGCAGACCTGTTCCTGAGCGCGACGGCCGGTGCGGACATGCGGGGTGAGGACGAGCTGGAGGTGCACGCCTCGGGTGTCGTTGGCGATCGCTACGCCTCCGAGAACGGGAGCTGGTCGTCGAAGCCGGCCTCGGGGCGGGCGCTGACCCTCATCGAGGAGGAAGCCATCGAGGCCGTCCGACGGGACTACGGCATCGACCTGGAACCGGGGGCGACGAGGCGCAACGTCGTCACGCGCGGCGTCGCCCTCAACCACCTGGTGGGTCGCACGTTCCGTGTGGGTGAGGTCGAGGTCATCGGGGTCCGGCTGGCTGAGCCGTGCGCCCACCTGGAGTCCCTGACCGCGAAGGGAGTGCGCCGGGCATTCGTGCACCGGGGCGGCCTGCGGTGTGAGGTCGCGTCGGGCGGTCGGATCCGGGTCGGCGATGCCGTACGAACGCTTGAGGACCGCTAACGCGATATATCTTGACTGCCACCCAGTCGCGACATATCGTGTGTTGGCCGGGCACGGGGACGGGCGCTGAGAGCGGGAGTGATGAGCATGGACTACGCGGTCGAGCCCGGGAGCGAGGGACTGCGGCTGGATCTCGGGGAACTGGATGCGGCGCACGTGCGAATGGGTGGCGGCGAGGTATCCCTGGCCGGCACGTCCTCGCCGCCCCGGCTCGAGGTCGACGGCGTGACCGAGGAGCCGGTCGCGATCCGGCTGTACGACGGCGTGCTCACCGTCGAGCAGCCAACGAGGTGGTCCGGCAGGTTGGTCCGCCCCCGGGCCACGATCACGCTCACCATGCCGCCGGCGGCGGCGGCGACGGTCCAGACTGAGTCGGGGGCCCTTCTCGCCGCCGGTTTGGCAGGTCGGATGTCGTTCACGACGGCGTCGGGCGAGGTCACGGCCACGTGCGTGTCCGGCGATGTCAGGGCCCGAACGGTCTCCGGCGAGGTGGCGCTCGACGGGGTGGCGGGGCGGCTTCGGGTCGAGTCCGTCTCCGGCCCCGTCACCGTTGTCGGAGGCCGACTCCAGGAGGCGGCCATCTCCACGGTCACCGGCGAGGTCGTCGCCGATCTGGACCCCCGTCCCGGCGCCCGCTGCTCGTGTCGCTCGGCGTCGGGTCCGGTGACGGTGCGCCTGCCAGCCGACGCCAGCGTCGCCTTCGAGGCGGAGTCGCTGATGGGGCACATCGACGTGCCCGCCTGGGCCGAGACATCGGAGGAGGAGGCGCCGCCCTGGGCCCATAGGTGGCCAGGGACGGCGCAGGCCTGGTCAGAGACGGCCCACGCCTGGGCAACCTGGGCTGGCGACTGGGCCGGCCGGGCCGGCGCGCTGGCTGACCGGGCGGGCGCGCTGGCTGACCGGGCCGGCGCGTGGGCCGACGCACTGGCGGGAGCGGGGACGCGGCTGCTGGGCGAGCCTGCGGGGTCGTGTGCTCGCAACTCGCTGCCCCTCGGCGGTCTCGGGCGTGCCGTGCGCGGCCGGCTCGGACAAGGTGACGTGACGCTGCGCATGGCCAGCCTCCTCGGGGACGTCTCGATGATGTGCGGGGCACCCGTCGAGGCCGTGGCATGAGCCAGGTGTTCTCCCATGGGCGATTGCGGCTCTTCCTGCTCCTGTTGCTGGCCGAGCGGCCCAACCACGGCTACGAGCTGATCAGGCTCCTGGAGGACCGCTTCCTCGGCCTCTACACGCCGTCGGCGGGCACGGTCTATCCACGCCTCGCTGCCCTCGAGGAGGATGGCCTGGTCGAGCACGACGAGATCGAGGGCCGCAAGATCTACCGCCTCACCGACGCCGGGCGGGCCGAGCTCGAGGCCCACCGGCACGAGCTTCGCGACCTCGAGGCCCGCGCCGCCGAGTCGGCCCGCCATCTGGCCCGCGAGATCCGCCACGAGGTGAAGGCCTCGGTGCGGGAGCTGCGTCAGGAGCTTGGCGTGGCCATGCGCGACCTTCGCCGGGAGGAACGCCGCACGGCCCGCGAGGGGGCCAAGCAGCGACACGATCAGATGCGGGACGTCGCTGGCGATCGCCGGCCGCCCGAGGGCCGGGGCGATGAGACCCGGTCGCTCGGGGCAGATCTCGACGCCTTCGTGACCGACGTGATGACTGCCGCCCGACGGAGACCGATCGATACCGGTCAACTTCGTGCGGTGAGGGAGGCCCTGCTGGCGGCTCGAGAAGCGATCATCGCCGCTCTGAGCGCCAATGGCACGCCCTCGAGCTGAGTCCTTCGTCCCCGCCCCAACTGCCTGGTCCGTTGGACCCAGTTTCCAGCCGGCGTCGCCCTTCCAGCCGATGCCGCTCGGAAAGGGCTCCTGCATCACGGCGTATTTCCATCGGAATCTCGCGCCACTGCGTGGTCAAAATGGGGAGCAGGATTACCCCGTTGGGGTGGCGTAAGTTCACCTCGCAACCGGCGGCAGAAAGCCCTAATCTCGGGGTCTACCGGAGAACGCTCTCGATGTGGGGGAGCGTCGCGTTCGTCGGTTCGCGGCGGGTCCTGGAATTCCAGGGGCCCGGAGGGGGGAATCGTGGTGCAAAGCAACGGCAACGGGGGGACCTGCAAGGCCCGGACGGGCAACGGGCGCCCCTGCCGAAATCCAGCTGCTCCGGGCAGCCAGCTCTGTGGGCGGCACGATCGGGGCGACAAGCCGTCCCCGTGGTGGTGGGCCAACGCTCCGGAGCTGTTGCGGGCGTGGGACGAGGAGTCGGTCGAGGCCGACGACGGGCAGAGACTCGAGCTCAAGCGACTGTTCGGGCCACCTCGCAGCAGGCGCGGTCGGAGTGGCCGGACCAATAGAGGACGTCGTAGCGGGACGAGTCATCCGTCGGCGAACTACCGCGAGCGCGACGCCGCTGACGAGACCTGATGAGCTAGGTCGCTCAGGAGCTGGGGCCGGCGCCCTGGCGTGGCGTCATCTGAACACGCCCGAGGGCGAGTCGCAATTGGGACAGATGACGACCTCCTGTCCGTCGCGGGAGTCGACGAACCGCAATTGCTCGCGGCAGTGCTGGCAGATGTTTCGCTTGAGGAACGGCCACGGGTTGCGGCCGACGGGTACGCTCACGAAGCCCTCCAGTCACGCCGAGAGCAAGCGTTGAGATAGCAGCAGCGTCGACCTGACGTCCACACTCTCGCTCCGGCACACCGAGCGCCGGACATGATCTGAATGCCCACGGCGCCCCCCTTCGCCTAAGACACAAAGAGCGGCCGAGAGTCCTCCCCCCAGATAGGTCTCCCGCCCGTCCCCTATCCCGGTCCTTCGAGGGTAGCTGGTGCCGGCTCTTTTCGCTCAGGATCGCAGCGCCCGAGCAAGACCCACCCCCCGCGTGGCGAGGAGCCGGTGACCAGCCGCAAGCTCCGGGGGCGCGTTCATCGAGCGTTTACATCGGGGCAATCGGCTCGTGACCGGCGAGGAGTTCAATGACGGCGAGGTGCTCGCGACGGTGAGAAGGCGAGGTGTGATGGAGCAGCTGGCGTCGGAGGCAAGCGGATCCCTGCCCCAGGGACCTGAGGTCGGGGAGCTGGTCGAGGTGGCGACCCGCTTCACCGGGAGCTGGAGCCGCGGCTTCGTGGTCGCCGGCGTCGAGCACCATGCCTACCACTTGAGACGGCTCTCGGACGGCCAGGTCCTTCCGATCACGTTCTCGGCCCACGAGCTACGGGCCGATCGACGGCGCCGGGAGGTTCCCCGCGCCGGAGCGGCCTAGTCAGGCCGGGTCCGGGCACCTGCCGAGTCACGTGCCGTCCGGTCGGCGGCTCGGCGGCATCTGCCGCAGGTCGCTGAGCACGTGGCCGCCGTTCACGTACAGGATCCCCAACCCGAGGGGCTTGATGCGGCGCCGCAACCGGGTCAGCTGGACCCGCAGGGTGTCCCGCTGCCCACCGCCGTCGGGCCAGCCGCGGGACAGCAGCTCGGCGTCCTCGACCACCTGTCCGAACGCCTCCACGAGTGCCGCCGCCAGTCGCGCCGTCACGCCCGACAACGGGACCCAGCGTCCGCCCTGGAACAACCGGCCGTTCTCGTCGAGCACGGGGACGGTCGCAACCCGGCGACGATCCGCCACCTTCCGGGCCAGGGCCTCGAGGCGGGCCTGGGCCTCACCGAGGTGGACGGGCATCCGCACCCAGTCCTGCAGCGGGTCGTCGACCCACGGTACGGGCTCGTCGCCGCTGGCGAGCACGAGCCGCGCCGTCCCCGACTCTGCGAACCAGCGGAGAAGCTCCTCGTCCTCCGGCCAGTGCACCACAGCCACGATCACCGGCTCAGAGTCGGCGTGGGCCATCGGGACCTCGTACGCGAGCCCCTGCGAGGGCCCGTACGAAGGCATGGCTCGATCCGGTTCCCGCACGTGGACACCTCCTCCGTCGTGAGCGGATCGTACGTCTCGGCTGTTTCGTGTCGCTTCAGGGCATGTAAACGGCGCGTTAATCAGCGAGCGCTTCTGTTTCAGTTCCGAGCGTCAGGCTGTTAACGCGCTGTTAATCAGCCTGTCGAACGCCTGTGACGTACGAGCCTTACCTTCTCCGCCATGCCTAACGGAAGGGTTGGCTGACGTGGCAACGAACTCATCGCGCGCAGTTCTCGACCGACCTCGGTCCGGGGGAAGCAAAGGCAGCGAACGCCCTGGGCCCCTGACGATCCGCCTGGCCGACCGGCACCGCTGGGTCGGCCTCTTTGCGGCGGTGACCGCGGCTGGAGGGTTCGCCGCTCTCTGGGTGCCCAACCTCGGCAGCCGGGTCGCGACCGGCGCCACAGGGACCAGCTATCTGCTCATCGGGCTGGTGCTCTCGGGGCTCCTCGCCGCCGCGACGATCACTCGCCGTGGCGTGCTCATGGCGGGAGGGGCGTTGCTGGTGGCCGTCGGGCCGTGGGGCCCCGAGTTCTACATCCAGATCCTGTTCTTCTTCTATGCCGTCTTCCTCATGGTGATGGTCGCCCGTCAGACACGGGCCACCACCGCGGCAGACAGCCGCATCTCCTCGTTGTTGTCGGGGCTGCGGCTCAGGTTCGCTCCTTCACCCGCCCCGGCAGCTGAGGCGGCGCGCCCACGACCGGCGAGCTCGGCGCGCTATACGGCGCCGCAGCGCCGGAGGAGGTGAGGAGCTCTGGCGCACTGTCACGACCTGGACTGGAACTTCACGTAATTCGAGACGCCGGCGCGGCCGGCGGGCAATCGGTGCTCGGGCGATCGTCCTGAGCAAGCGTTCGGAACGACAGCCCTAGGAGGTGGCTGGTTTGCTGCACCCGTATCCAACCTATTTGAACGCCGGGGACAACAGCTTTCAGCTGGTAGCGGCGACGCTGGTCGGCTTGATGAGCATCCCTGGACTGGCCGTCCTGTACGGCGGCCTGGTCCAGAAACGCTGGGCCGTCAATACCCTGCTCATGACATTCACCGGCTTCTCGGTGGTGCTGGTCGCCTGGGTCCTCTGGACCTATGACATGGGCTTCGGCACGCCGTGGCACGTCGGGCCCGGGATCCTCAACAGCATGGTCGGCATCCCGGGGCAAGTCGTGGGTCACGGGACGGAGCAGAACCAGGCCAACATCCCGCTGCTCAGCGGGGCCGGCCTCATGCCCCCGTTCCGCTTTCCCATGTCCACCCTCGTCTACTTCCAGTTCGTCTTCGCCGCCATCACGCCCCTGCTGTTCATGGGGAGCGTGCTCGGCAGGATGAACCTCAAGGCGTGGGTGCCGTTCGTCCTGCTCTGGAGCACCTTCGTGTACTCGGTGAACGCCTTCCTGATCTGGGGTGGCGGCTACTGGGCCGGGAAGGGAGCTGTCGACTGGAGCGGCGGCTACGTCATTCACCTCGCCGCCGGCACGTCCGGCTTCGTGGCCGCGGCGGTGATTGGACCAAGGTTGAAGCGCGACCGAGAGATCGCCGCGCCCAACAACCTGATGTTCGTCGCCGTCGGAGCCGGCCTGCTGTGGCTGGGCTGGAACGGCTTCAACGGCGGCGATCCGTACTTCGCCGGAGCCAACGCGTCGACCGCCGTCATCAACACCAACCTGTGCGCGGCTGCGGCGTTGCTCACGTGGGTCATCTGGGACATGTTCGCCGGTCCGCAGAAGAAGCCAACCTTCCTGGGGGGCGTCAACGGCATGATCGTCGGACTGGTGGCCATCACGCCTGCTGCGGGCTTCGTCGACGGCACGGGAGCCCTTCTCATGGGTCTGATCGCCTCGAGCATCGTCTGGCTGGCCTGGAACAAGCTGGCCAAGGTGCGGCCGTTCAGCAAGGTCGACGACGCCATGGGGGTCGTGTACACCCACGGGATCGCCGGACTCACCGGTGGTCTGCTCGTCGGCTTCTTCGCCAATCCCGACGTCATCGTCTATCTCGGGGGCGGTGGGGTTTCCCGTACATCGGTCCGCGGACTGATCTACGGGCATCCGTGGCTGGTGATGCTCCAGCTCATGACCGCCCTCACGATCATCGGCTGGGACGGTATCGTCACCTTCATCCTCCTCAAGATCGTCGGGGTGTTCGTGCCCTTGCGGTACACCGACGAGGAGCTCGCGCTCGGCGACGTCGCCGTCCACGACGAGGAGGTCTACCCCGACGAGAGGGTGCTCGAACGCGTGGGCAGCCGATCGGGGGCGCTGGCCAGCGTCGACGAGGGGACGAGCGTCCGCTCTGCCGGCGGGGCCGGAGGAGGGGGGCCCGACGTGGCCCTCCCACCAACCGGAATGACAGCGTCGACTGACGAGAGGACCTGGGAAGGAGGCGGCCGATGAGACTCGTCACAGGAGTCGTCAAGCCCTTCAAGCTCGACGACGTACGCGAGGCCCTCAAGAAGGTCGGCGTGCAAGGCATGACCATCAGCGAGGTCCAGGGCTTCGGCCGCCAACGCGGCCACACAGAGGTCTACCGGGGCGCCGAGTACCAGGTGGAGTTCGTACCCAAGGTGCGCTTCGAGGTGCTGGTCGATGACAGCCACACCGACGAGGTGGTCGAGGCCATGGTCAACGCAGCGCGCACGGGCAAGATCGGCGACGGCAAGATCTGGGTCACTCCGTTGTCGGAGGTCGTCCGGGTGCGCACCGGAGAGCGGGGCGGCGAGGCCCTGTAACAACTCCCCCCGGAGGTGGCGGGGACAGGAGTCGGGTCGAGGATCCGGCTTCTGTCCCCGTCGCCGTTTCACGCCGGGATCGGGCCGACCGGAGGCCGGTGGCGCTGATCAGCGCAGACGTTGGAGACGAACAGAGCCATCGAGGGCGGCGACGAGCCGGAACACGGCCCGGTCGGGATGCGCCGCCACGATCGCCAGGTCATTTGTGCCGGGACGGTCAGCCACATACAGCCGCGTGCCGTCGAGCTGCGGCGTGTTGTGGAGAGGGGGGAGGAAGCCGACGAACGCCTCGGGCAGGAAGATGATCGCCCGGGTGCGACCGGTTCCACCGACTGCCCTTGACAGCGAGGCGGGACTCGGCAGCTGCCAGACGACACGTGCAGCCGTTCTCGCCTTCGGCTGCCATGCAGCAGCGTGGGCGCCACCCTCGACGAGCGCGGCAGCGAGGAGACACCCCCCGACGGCGTACGCGAGAGCCCGGTGGGCAGGGCGACGAATCGCCTGCACCAGAGCGGTTGCACCGACGGCTGTCAGGGCCGCCAAGGGCACGACGAGCGGGAGAAAGTACATCGGGCCGAGCTGATTACGGAACTGTGCGTAGTAGCTCCCCCAGAAGCCGATCCATCCGAATGTCAGGGCCGGCAGCATCCCCGCCAGCGGGGCCAGCCGTCGCCCTGCCGTTCTCAGCACGAGAAGGCTCGCTCCGGCGAGGAGCGGTAGGCCAGGCACGGTCCACAGGAGCAGGTCCTCCCAGAAGTGGCCCACTCCCGTCAGGCCCATACTGAAGGTGAACTCAACTTGCGGGTCGGTTGGCGACAAGGAGTGGAGTCCGAAACCGACGGTGTCTCTCGGATCCCAGAGCAGGAACGGCGGCTTCAACGCATCGCCTGTGAGATGCCAGTTGTAGATCAGCATGGCGACGAAAACCGGGAGGGCACCGACGGCGACGAGGAGGATGGCCTTTGGCGTCTTCCGGCGAGATCTCCACGCGAACCACGCCAGCCACGGCACGCCGAGCCACAGCGCGTCGTAGGGGCGGTGGAAGATGGCGAGGCCGAATGCGGCGCCGGCAAGGACGAGGTCAGCACTCCGATCGGTACGTGCCCCCCGGACGAGGAGCCATGCGGCTGTACAAAAGGCCCCGATGAAGAACACGTACCCGAGGAACATCGCCGACGTCAGGAAGAAGAGAGGGCTGGTTCCGACCAGGACGGCAGCGAGGAGCGCTGTACCTCGCCGCCTCACGAGCTCGGCGACGAGGAGGTAGACGGCGAGAATGGCCCAGGCGCTGACAAGACCGAGCCCGGTCCGAGGCGTGCCGGTGACGAGGTCGGAGGCGGCGAGGACGGCGGGAAACAGCGGCGCGTACCGGTAGACATACCGCCCGTCCCGCATGGAGGCGAACCAAGGCCGGTAGCTCTCCGGGTGCTTGGCCGGGGCGGGTGCTGTCAGCGATCCCGACTCGAGCACCTCGGCCTGGGCGAGCCAGACAACCTCGTCGGCGTTTCGTGTGAGGCTCGGGAAGAGCCAGATGGACCCCACGATGGGCCAGATCCCCGCAACCAGGACGATGGAACCGACAAGCCAGCGCCATCGACGGGTCGAAGGGCTCAGAGAGACCCGCGTCAGGCCGGGGCGAGCATCGACAGCATCGTCGGCTGCGTCGGCGACGGGTGCGGTGTCGAGCACCGGGTCGCGGTATGCATGGCGGATCGACTCGAGCGGCGGGTCGAAGGTCAGCCGCGCTTCGTGGTCCCCTGCCGAGGCTGCTCGCCGGAACCATCTGGTGGCTTCGGCCGGTTGCCCCAATCGGTCGAACAGGACGGCCAGGTTGAACATGGCGTCGACGTCGCCGGCAGCTGCCGCCCGGCCGTACCACAGTCGGGCACCGGCCCACATCTGTCGCGCTTCGAGCGAGACCGCCAGGTTGTACATGGCATCGATGTCGCCAGCCCTGGCGTCGCCTTGATACGTGGCGAGACGACGATCGACCCGTTGCACGGTGTCGGGCTCCCCTTCCCCAGCTGCGCACTGTCGTCCTTCGGACAAATCGCCCAAAGCGGGCAGGAGAATATGCCCTGGTCGCAGCGCAGATCAAGCTGGTCGGCGTTTACAGACGGGTGCCGCGCCCTGCCGGGCGATTCAGCCGGGCTGGTGCAGCTCGATGAGGTTGCCGTCGGGGTCGTTGACGAAGGCCTGCTGGGCGCTGGCGATGGGAATGGGATCGCTCACGCTGACGCCACGGGACCGCAGCTCGTCGATCGCCGCGCCCAGGTCGTCGACCTGGAGGGCGAAGTGCTGACCCTGGTCCTGGGGCAGCTCGCCTTCCACCAGGTGGACCTGCTGGCCGCCGGCGTCGAGCCAGGCCCCGCCGAAGCCGAGGTCCGGTCGGTCGCTTCGCGCCGAGAGACCGAGCACGTCGCAGTAGAAGCGAATCGCCTCCCGGGTGTCGGCGACCTTGATCGAGACGTGATGGACACCGAGCGTTCTCACGATTCCAGTCTTTCGCGATCGGACGGCTCCTGCTGGAGATAGGGCGTGAACCGAGCACGGCGGTCAGGGGTGATCGGGGTGGGCTTGCCCGTGTCCAGCTTGACGAAGATCCCGAGCTGCCGGGCCGCCGCCGCCAGCCGGCCGTTCGAGGTGATGCGGAAGTCGATGGCCGCCGACGCGGCCCGCAGCTCGGCCAGGTCCAGCGACAGGTGCACGGGGTCCCCGAGCCTCAGCGGGAGTCGGTAGTCGATCTCGGTGCGCACGAGCAACGGTGCCAGCCCCTCGGCGAGGAGCTCGGGCGTGGGCATGCCAGCGTCGACGAGCAGCTGAAGACGCCCGATCTCCAGCCAGCGGATGTAGGTGATGTTGCTGACGTGGCCTGCGAAGTCGATGTCGAAGGTGTAGATGTCGAGGTCGATCTCGACCGTGCGATGAACCACGGAGCTGCCGTCACCGGCGCGACCGCCTCGAGCGTCCGAGCGCCGGCGCATGGGCGGAAGCGTAGACGCGGTCGACCTCACGGCGACGCAGGGCGGCGCCGCTGTCCCCCTCAGCTCGTGATGTCTTTGGTCGAGAACCTCGCCCAGGCGGCCCCAAGGAAGATGAGGATGTAGACAGCCTGGATGAGGAAGCCTCGGGCCACGTTGTGCCAGAGGATGGGGAACCGGAAGATGTCCACGAACGACAGCCAGTAGTGCGTGGGGAGGTACGGCTTGAGCACGGCGGCGGCGTCGAGCAGGTCGAAGACCTCGGAGCACACGAGCACGGCGATGGCTCCCAGGCCGGCTCCGACGGGCGAGTCGGTGAGCACCGATGCGAACAGGGCGATGGCGGCGACGCCGAGCATCGAGACCATGGCGAACACCACGGCGACGAAGATGCGCAGGGTCGCGTCCTGGGCCGGAACGGTCTGACCCGAGACGGTGGCGAGCGGATGGACGCCGAAGAGCGACGCTCCCACGATGAAGCCCACCGCGGCGATCACGACGACCGCCAGCACCACGAAGATGCTGACCGTCGCCAGCTTGGCGAGCAGGAGGTAGCCGCGCGAGACAGGCCGGATCAGCAGGTAACGGAGCGTGCCCCCCGCCGCCTCGCCAGCGACGGCTTCCCCGCCGACCATGGCCACGGCCACGGGCAGGAACAGCGGCAGCACGAGGCCGAGGGCGGCGACGGGGAACAGGCTGCCGTTGCTGAGCACCTCGGCCAGCAGGGGCGGGCCCGTTCCCGGCCGGGGAGCCACTCCAGTTACCTTGAGCAGGACGCCCACCACGACGGGCAACCCGGTGAGCACCGTGATGATGAGCCAGGTGCGGGGGCGCACGATCATCTTGTAAAGCTCAACCCGCAGCACTGTCCCCGTGCCCTTCCCTCGGCGTGCTCCGGTCGGCGGTCTGGTGGCCCGTGAGGTCCAGGAACAGATCCTCCAGCCGGCGCCGCTCGATTATGAGCTCCCGCACCCGCACGCCCTTCTCGACCAGCACCCGGTTGAGCTCCTCCGGGGCCTTCCCGTCGAGGGCCAGGACCACCGAGCTCGGCGTCCGGTCGTGGACCGTGACCCCGCCGATGGTCGGGGCCAGCTCGACGGCGGTGCTCGCGTCAGGGGTCTCGACCCGGACGCGACCGGTCGGCGCCAGCAGCTGAGTGACATCGCCCTGGGCCAGCAGGCGGCCGTCGGACATGATCGCCGCCCTGTTGCAGATCAGCTCGACCTCGGCGAGCAGGTGGCTGGAGAGGAAGACGGTCGTCCCCTGGGTCACGAGCTCGCGGAGCAGGTCGCGGATCTCGTGGATCCCCTGTGGGTCCAAACCGTTTGTCGGCTCGTCGAGGATGACGAGGCGGGGGCGCCGGAGCAGCACGGCGGCGATGGCCAGGCGCTGCTTCATGCCCGTCGAGTAGGCCTTCACCGGGCGCCGGGCGGCGCCCAGAAGCCCCACCTTGTCGATGGCGTCGCCGATCCGGCGCCTACGGCCGGCGCGCGTGTCGTCCCGTCTCGCCGCTTCGATGAGGGCGAGGTTCCTGGCGCCCGACAGGTGGCCGTAGAAGCCGGGCTCCTCCACGATGGCGCCGATCGCCGGCAGGACCGATCGCCCCTCGGCGGGCATGTCGCGACCGAGCACGCGGATCCGCCCGGCGCTGGGGAAGACCAGGCCGAGGAGCATTCGCACGGTTGTCGACTTGCCCGACCCGTTCGGTCCGAGGAATCCGTAGAGATCGCCCTCCTCCACCTCGAGGTCCAGGCGCTCCACGGCGGTGACCGTGCCGTAGTGCTTGATCAGCCCGCTGGTCTCGATCACCGCGCTCATAGCGGTGCAACTCCCAGGTACGGAAGGCTCCCGGCTAGGCCGGCGAGCTGACCGGGAGGAACGGCACCGATGATGGCGTAGAGCGCGCCACCGTTCGACACCACGAGCCCGTTGAGCAACGGCGTCTGCACCAGCCGCCCTTGACCTACCGGGGTGTCGATCGTCGGGAGGCGGGCCAGCTGCCGCTCGAGTTGGCCCCCGACTTGTCCGGGGATGCCGACGGCGGCCACGACCGAGAAGCCAGCCCCGTAGGTCGCGACGGCCGCAGGGCGGGAAGTCCTCCGGACGAGCGACCCGAGGACGTTCGGAAGCAGGATCGGAGACCGCTGGTCGATGCGGGCCGCGATGTCGACGTCGTCCCAGTCGTGGTAGTCGATCGCACCCGATGGCGGCTGGAAGGTCACCAGCGACGACGAGGGCCGCGACTGCGAGACGTCCAGGAACCGCGACCGCAGCGCGGCGCGCGAGCTCCCCTTGGCGTAGATCGCCACCTCCAGCGGGAGACCGCTCCCGGGATCGACCCAGAGGTCGACGGCTGCGATGGTGGTGGCGTTGGTGTGCGGCGTGATCCGGATCCCGGCGGCGGCGACGTTGGCCACTCGCCTCGGTCCCACGGCGCGCACCTCGTCGGCGGTGGCCGCCGCGGCCAGGAGCCTTCCCAGCTCGGGAGGAAGGAGGTCGGTAGGGCGCGCCAGCCGGGCCCCAGGTTGGCCTTCGACGCGCGTCGTCTTGTGATGCCCGGAGTCCCACATCCACACGCCGCCCTGGTCCGCGTAGGTGTCCTTCTCCCCGACCGTGGAGACCTGGTCGACCCGCCAACGGTCGGTGCCGTCCACCCACGCCCGCAGGCGGGAGGTGTTGTTCAGCAGATCGGTCGCGTCGCCGGCCTGGGCGACGTCGGGTAGGCCCAAGTTCGCCTCGCTGAGCGCGTACCCCTGATAGGGGACGGCCGTGGAGTGGACCACCCGCTGGAGAAGGACGGCCGGTGGCGGGGCGGTGACCGAGACCGGGAGGGCGCCCACGGCGGGGGGGATGGCGATCAGGACGGCGACGCCACCCGCCACCACGATCCACCGCCAAGCCCGGGACATGGAAGTCCACCGTAGGGTCCCCACCCGGCGGCCCGGTACGCGGGCGCCAAGGAATTAAAGAAGTCTGAACTGTCGCTCATCGACGGTAAGGGGCGGATGCGAGCGGGCACTATACCCCTTGATGCGTCGCCCACCGTGGCCGTTCCGGCCCAGAGTCTGGCGAAGCCCGCTTCGGGGGCCATGGCTGACGAGCGTGCTGGGCTCGGTCCTGCTGATCGGGATCCCGGTACTCGTCGTGACCGGGCTCGTCTCCTACGCCGCCTACAACCCGCGGCTCGCCCACAACGACACCACGCCGGCGCACGGGGTGCTGGGCTTCTACCTCTTCAGCTGGATCACCAACCCGTCGTGGGTCTACCGGGTCAGCCAGGGCACGCACGTGATCCTGGGCCTGGTCCTCACGCCGGTGCTGCTGGCCAAGCTGTGGTCGGTCATCCCGAGGCTGTTCGCGTGGCCCCCTATCCGTTCGATCGCCTATGCGCTCGAACGGGCCAGCCTGGTGCTGCTGGTCGGCGGCGCGGTGTTCGAGTTCTTCACCGGCATCTTCAACGTCGAGTACTTCTACCCGTGGAAGTTCTCCTTCTACGACGCCCACTTCTTCGGGGCCTGGGCCTTCCTCGCCGGCTTCACCGTTCATGTCGTGCTGAAGACGCCTCGACTGGTGACGGCGCTCCGCAGCCGGAGCCTGCGGGCGGAACTACGGACCGGTGTCGCCGAGACCGTCCCCGAACCTCCGGAACCCGACGGCCTGGCACCGGTCGCCCCTTCCGCGCCCACGATCTCGCGACGCGGTCTGCTCGGGGTCGTGGGGGGCGCCTCGTTCGTCGTGCTCGCCCTCACTCTCGGTGAGTCGGTCGATGCCCTGCGCAGCACCGCGCTGTTGGCCCCCCGAGGACGTTCGTACGGGGGCGGTCCCACCGACTTCCAGATCAACCGCACGGCGGGCGCGGCCGGTATCCGTCCCGAGCTCACCGGTGACGCGTGGCGCCTGGTGCTGCAGGGCCCGGTGGTCCGACAGCTCTCGCGCCCCGAGCTGCTCTCCCTTCCTCAGCACACGTACCGCCTGCCCATCGCCTGCGTGGAAGGCTGGTCGACCGAGCAGACGTGGACCGGTGTCCGTCTGGCCGACCTCGCCCGTATGGCGGGCGCGCACGCGCCCCGCTCGGTCTATGTGCAGTCCCTCGAAGTGAACGGCGCCTTCGGGCAGGCCACGCTCAGCGGGTACCAGGTCGCCGATTCCCGTTCCCTGCTCGCTCTCCGGGTCAACGGTGTGGACCTCTCGCCCGACCACGGCTACCCGGCCCGGGTCATCGTCCCCGCCGCGCCGGGTGTGCACAACACCAAGTGGGTCCGCCAGATGAGCTTCGCGGTGGATTGAGTGGAGCGCCTTCGTCGCGCCTACGGCGCCCGACCCGCCCATCTGGTGCTGCTCGCTGGGTGCTTCGCCTTCGCCGGCTACGTCATCGACCGCGTGGTCCAGGTGCCCTACGCATGGATGATCGGCGTCTACTTCGTGGCCGCCGCCGTCCTTCACGACTTCGTGCTGTTCCCGCTGGACGCTCTCGTCGACCGTCTCATGCGCCGCATCCGCCTGCCGTCCGGCCACGGCGCGGCCCCGCCCCTGATCAACCACATCAGGATCCCCGCCCTGCTGTCGGGGTTGCTGTTTCTGATGTTCTTCCCACTCGTGCTGGGACTGGGCGAGCGGACCTACCGATCGGCCACCGGGCTCGGTACCGGTCCGTACCTGGGTCGATGGCTGCTGGTCACCGGCATCCTGTTCGCCGGGTCCGCGCTCCTCTACCTCGGTCGGCTCTGGAGGGCCCGCGGGTGAGCGACGTCGCCACTGCCGTCGAGCCCCTCCTGGCTCACGAGGAGCGGGCGCCGGTGAGACCACCCCGGGAGCGGCCCGGTCTCGGCTGGTTACCCGGCTTGGTGCTCGGGTCGGTCGCCATGCTTCCCGTCGCCGCCTACCTCTGGGTGGCGCTGCACCGGATTGGCTACCCCTTCGAGCTCGAATGGCTCGAGGGCGGTGCCGTCGGCATCGTGCAGCGGGCGGCTGCCGGTCACGGCCTGTACGTCCAACCATCGCTGCATTACGTGCCGTGGCCGTACCCGCCGCTGTACTTCTGGACCTCGGGCGCGGTGGCGCACGTGATCGGTGTCGGTTTCTTGGCCCTCCGGCTCGTGTCGTTCACGGCGTCGCTGGCGACGTTCCTGGTGATCTACGTCCTCGTCAGGTCGGAGACGCGCGACCGCGTCGCCGGCTTGTGCGCTGTCGGGCTGTACGCGGCGACGTTCCGCCTCACTGGCGCCTGGCTCGATCTCGGCCGGGTCGACTCGCTGTTCCTGCTGTTGTTTCTCCTGGCCGTGCTCGCCGCCAGGCGCGCCCGGTCATGGCGGGGCGGGCTTGCCGTCGGCGTCCTCGTGTTCCTCGCCTTCTTCACCAAGCAGACGGCGCTCGTGGCCGCCCTCCCGTTGCTGGCCTGGCTGTTGCTCCGCCGGCCGCGGGTGGGGGCGAGCGCCGCCGGGACGGCGGGTGTCCTCGTGATCGGGTCGACCCTGGTCATGAACGCGCTGTCCCACGGTTGGTACGCCTACTACGTCTTCGGTGAGCTGGCTCACCAGCCGTTCGTCTCTGGCGCACTGACCGGCTTCTGGGTCCACGACCTCTGGCACCCCCTGGGGGTGGCCCTGCTGTTGGCCGCGGCGGCCGTGCTGGGGCCCTGGGCGATTCGCCGCCGGTGGCCGTTTCGCCCTGACGTGCTGGGCTTCGAACTGGCTGTGGTGCTCGGCCTGGTCGGCGCCAGCTGGGTCGGACGGCTGCACAGCGGTGGTTGGGACGACGTGCTCATCCCGGCGGCCGCCGGGGTGGCCCTGCTCGTCGGGCACGCCGTTGCCGCTCTGCGCCGGGCGCCGCCAGTCCGGTGGCGCTGGCTGGTGACGGGGCTGCTGGCCGCGCCGATCGCGCTCCAGCTCGGCCAGCTGCGATACCCGCTGGCGGCCCAGATCCCGACCGCGGCCGACCATCGGGCGGGGGACCAGCTGGTCGCGACCCTTCGTCATCTGCCCGGCCGGGTCATCGTGCTGGACCACCCCTGGTACGCGACGATCGCCGGCAAGGGGACCTCGGCCCAGGAAGACGCGATCTTCGAGGTGCTTCGGAGCGGCGACGATCGCGGCCGCCGCGTCCTCCTGCGTGATCTGCCGGGGGCCATTGCCTCGCCCGCCGTCGGCGCGGTCGTGCTCGACGACACCGACGACGAGCGCGGCTTTGCCGACGTGCTGCGGCGGGACTTCGTCCAAGTGCCGGCGCCGATCATGTCGGGCGCTGCCTTTTATCCGGTCACCGATCAGAAGCTGCGCCCGACGGTGCTCTTCCTCCGGCGGGCGGGACCGCGATGACGATCCAGGTCGTGCTTCCAGTGTTGAACGAGGCCGAGGCCCTGCCGTGGGTCCTCGGTCGCATGCCCGCCGGCTACGAGCCGTTGGTGGTCGACAACGGGTCGACCGACGGCTCGGCCGATATCGCCCGACGGGCGGGCGCCGCGGTCGTATCCGAGGGCCGACCCGGCTTCGGCTGGGCCTGCTTCGCCGGGCTGGTTGCGGCGTCGTCGGAGGTCGTCTGCATCATGGACTGCGACGGATCGCTCGACCCGCTCGACCTCGAGCGCGTGACCGCCCCGGTGCGGGTCGATCGAGCCGACCTGGTGCTCGGCGCCCGTCACGCCGATCGGGCTGCCTGGCCGCTGCACCTGCGCGCCGCCAACCTGGCCTTGTGCGTCGAGCTGCGACGGCGCACCGGCGTGCACCTCTCCGATCTCGGCCCCATGCGGGCGGCCCGTCGTCGTGCCCTGCTCGACCTCGGTATCGTCGACCGTCGGTTCGGCTGGCCCCTCGAGATGGTGCTGCGTGCCGGGGCGGCGGGTTGGCGGGTGAACGAGGTCCCGGTCACCTACCGACGCCGGGTCGGGCGCTCGAAGGTGACCGGCACGCTCAGGGGGACGGTGCGCGCCGCGCGCGACATGGGGGCGGCCCTGCGATGAGCGTCGGCCCGACCAGGAGGCGTTCGTGCACGTGCTCGTGATGGCCAAGGCGCCGGAGCCGGGCCGGGTAAAGACCCGGTTGTGCCCGCCGTGTGATCCCGTCGAGGCCGCGGCCCTGGCCGAGGCGTCGTTGGCCGACACCTGTGAGGCCGTGGCCGGCTGCGGCGCCGAGCGCCGCGTCGTCGCCCTCGACGGGCGGCCGGGCGACTGGCTGCCGCCGGGCTTCGAGGTCATCGCCCAGCGGGGGCGGAGTCTCGGCGAGCGCCTGGCCAACGCCTGGGTCGACACCGGGGGCCCGGGGGTGCAGATCGGGATGGACACGCCCCAGGTGACGTCAGCGGTCCTGGACCAGGCCCTCGGGCTGCTGTGCCCGCCGTCGACGGCTGCCCTGTTCGGCCCCGCCTTCGACGGGGGATGGTGGGCGATCGGCCTCCCGCGCCCGGACCCTCGGGTGTTCATCGGAGTGCCGATGAGCATGCCCCACACCGGTGCGGCCCAGCACCGGCGCCTGCGGGCCCTGGGGCATCGGGTCGTCGAGCTGCCGATCCTGCGCGACGTGGACCGCATCGAGGACGCCGTGGCCGTCTCCCAGATCGCTCCCGGTACCCGCTTCGCCGCTGCCCTGCGCCTCTCCACCGAAGAGCGGGCGGCCCGCTCGGCATGAAGGCTCGTCCCGTGCTTCGCGGTACCGACGGGTCGTCCCTCTCGCTGGAGCCGGGCCGCTGGCGCGGTCAACCGACGCCCGAGGAGGAGCGGATCCTGGGCGAGGTCGTGGGGCCAGCGCTCGACGTCGGATGCGGGCCCGGCCGCCACGTCCTGGCCCTGGCCAGGATGGGCGTGCCTGCGCTGGGCATCGACATCTCGCCCCTCGCGGTCACGGTCGCGCGCGACCGTGGCGCCGCGGTGCTGCAGCGCTGCGTCTTCCGGCCGCTTCCGCTGGCCGAGGCCTGGCAGACCGTGCTGCTGCTCGATGGCAACATCGGGATCGGCGGGTCGCCGACGGCACTGCTCCGTCGCATCGGTCAGCTCCTGGCCCCTGGAGGTTGTGCGCTGGTGGAGGTCGATCCGCCCGGCACCCCGACCGGGCGGATGCGCGCCCGCGTCGAGCATGGCTCGGTCCGCGGACCGTGGTTCCCGTGGGCCCGTGTGGCCGCCTCCCGCCTGCCCCTCACGGCCGAGTCCTCGGGCCTCGGAGTCTCTGCCATCTGGGAGTCCGGGAGTCGCTGGTTCGCCCGGCTCGTTCGGCACCCGGCAGGTGATCACGGCCATGATCCGCGGTCGGATCACGACGGATGCGTCGGGTGCGGATCGGGCCTCGGTGCTGACGCCTGGGCGATCGCGCTGGCGGAGGGAGCGTGAGGGTTCTCGTCACCGGCGGCGCCGGCTTCATCGGGTCGCACGTGGTCGACGACCTGGTCCAGGCCGGGGTCGAGGTGCGCGTCGTCGACTCGCTGCACCCGAATGCCCACGGGGGCCTGCCGTCGTATTTGCACGAACAGGCCGAGTACCGCTTCGGCGATCTCGCCGACCCGGACCTGGCGATGGCCGCCACCGAGGGAGTGGATGCCGTGTGCCACCAGGCATCCAGGGTGGGCCTGGGCGTGGACTTCGCCGACGTCACCGGCTACGTCGACGACAACGACCGGGCCACCGCCGTCCTGCTCCGGGCGCTCCACGGCCACCGCTTCGCGGGCCGGATCGTCCTCGCCAGCAGCATGGTCGTCTACGGGGAGGGCGCCTATCTGTGCACCGATCACGGCTTGGTGCGGCCCTTGCCCCGCCAGCCCGACGATCTCGACGCGGGGCGCTTCGAGCCGAGGTGCCCTGCGTGCAGGGCGCCGCTCGAGCCGTCGGCCGTGACCGAGGCCGCCCCCCTGGAGCCGCGCAGCATCTACGCCGCCACCAAGGTGCACCAGGAGCATCTCTGCGCGGTGTTCGGACAGGAGCGGGGCGTGCCGGTCACCCGCCTGCGCTACCACAACGTCTACGGGCCGAGGATGCCGCGGGACACGCCTTACGCGGGGGTGGCCAGCATCTTCCGCAGCCGCCTGCTGGCGGGGTTGGCCCCGCTGGTGTTCGAGGACGGTGGTCAGCGGCGCGACTTCGTCCATGTGCGCGACGTCGCCCGGGCCAACCGACTCGCGCTGCTCGCCCCCGAGCCGCCGGACGGGCCGCTCAACGTGGCCTCGGGGGAGGTCCACTCCGTGGCGGAGATGGCCGCCGCCCTGCATTTCGCCGTCGGATCGGATGCACCGCCCCCGGTGGTCACCGGCCGCTACCGCCCTGGCGACGTCCGCCACGTGACGGCGTCGCCGGCGCTGGCCGCGGATCGGCTGGGCTTTCGCAGCGAGGTCGGGTTCGCGGACGGCATGCAGGAGCTCGCACGCGCCGAGCTGCGAGCGGCGCGATCGTCATGAGGAGGCCTCACGGATGGCGCGGCCCGGCGGGCCGCGCGCCACGCCCCGGGGACCCGGGGCCTAGCATCACGGGAGTGGAGGGCCTCGCTGCGCCCGCGCCCGACGGCGCCACCACCCGGGTGCTGGTGGTCGAGGACGATCGCACCGTCTCGGAGGTGGTCGCCCGCTACCTGACCCGTGAGGGCTACGCCGTCGAAGAGGTGGCGGACGGCACGCACGCCGTCGAGCGAGCCCTTCGCTCGTTGCCGGACCTGGTCGTGATCGACCTCATGATTCCGGGCCTGGACGGGCTCGAGGTCTGCCGGCGCCTGCGGCTGGCGGCCCCAATCCCGGTCATCATGCTGACCGCCAAGAGCGACGAGGCCGATCGCATCGCCGGCCTCGAGCTCGGTGCCGACGACTATGTGTCGAAGCCGTTCTCGCCCAGGGAGCTCATGGCCAGGATCCGGTCGGTGCTGCGCCGGGCTCGAGGTGGGCCGTGGCCGCAGCCCGATGCCGGGCCGGCCGCAGGGGGGGCGTCCGCCGGCTCGACGCCGTCCGGCGCCGTCCTGACGGCAGGCCGGCTCAGCGTGAACACCGCGGCCCGCGAGACCCGGCTCGGCGGGACGCTCGTCGCCCTCACCTCCAAGGAGTTCGACCTCCTCGTCTTCCTGATGCGCCACCCGCGGCGGGCGTTCAGCCGGGAGGAGCTGCTCGAGCATGTCTGGGGCTACACCTACGGCGACACGTCGACGGTCACGGTCCACATCCGGCGACTGCGCGAGAAGGTCGAGGCCGACCCGGCCGATCCTCGTCACGTCGTCACCGTGTGGAGCGTCGGCTACCGGTTCGAGCCGTGACCGCACGGCGGGTATGGCTGGTCGTCGCTGCCGGCGCCCTCGTCACCACGCTGGCCGCGCTGGCCACCGGGATGCCCTGGGGCGATGCGATGACGCTGTCGGGCATCAGCATCGGTGCGGCCGGTGCGGTCGGCGTCATCGGGTGGGGCGCCCTTCGCGGCGCGCCCCCGCGGTCTGTCGGGTTCCAGGCCGCGGTGGTCGCGTTGGGCGTGGTGGCCGCGGTGGGAGCCGGCGTCCTCGTCGCTGCGTCGCAGATGTTCATCAACGACCACGACCTCGCCGTGCTCCTGGTGGTCCTGCCGCCGGCCGGCACGGTCGGCATCCTTGCCGCGCTCATCCTCGGCCATGACCAGGCTCGCCTGGCCGAGGCCAGGGCCCGGGCCCAGGCCGTCGAGGCCTCTCGCCGCGAGCTCGTGGCGTGGGTCTCCCACGACCTTCGCACGCCGCTGTCCGGCATCCGGGCCATGGTCGAGGCCCTCGAGGACGGTGTGGTCGACGACGCCGAGACGGTCGCCCGCTACCACCGGACCATGCGGCTCGAGACCGAGCGCCTGGCCAAGCTGGTCGACGAGCTGTTCGAGCTCAGCCGGATCGGGGCCCACACCCTGCGGCTGTCGCCCGCGCCCGCCTCCCTCACCGACCTCGTCTCCGACGCGCTCGCCGGGGCCAGGCCCGCCGCCGAGGCCAAGGCGATACGCCTGAGCGGCCGGGCCGTCGGTTCGGGCCCCAGCGTCGAGCTCTCGACCCCGGAGTTCGGCCGGGCCCTCCGCAACCTGCTCGACAACGCCATCCGACACACGCCGGCCGGAGGGCAAGTGACGATCGCCGCCGGCTACGAGGACGGCTCGGCCACGGTGACGGTGCTCGACTCCTGTGGGGGGATCCCGGCCCAGGACCTCGAGCGGGTCTTCGAGGTGGCCTACAGGGGCGACGCCGCCCGCGGCCGCGACGGCGGTGGGGGAGCGGGCCTCGGTCTTGCCATCGCTCGAGGCCTCGTCGAGGCGCAGCGCGGTGAGATCGTGGTCCACAACGAGGGAGCCGGGTGCGCCTTCACCGTGCGGATGCCGTTGCAGCGTGATGGCTCCGATCCGCTCGTACCTTTCTCATCGGGCTGATCGCTGCCGGCTTCGGCAGCCTCGGCTCGCCGACGGCACCCGCTCGCGACAGGACGCTCAGCGGCGGTAGCGGGCAGCGCGCCTCGAGATCTGGTCGGCCAGGGCCTGATCGTGGGCGGCCGCCTTGCGCAGCGCCTCCTCCAGCTCGGCCCGGTCGCTCAGGATGCGGATGGTCTTTGGAAGCGTATGGTCTCCGAACGGAGCCCTCTGCTCCGACGTCTCACGGCCGTTTGCGCTAGACGCCATGGTCTTCACCTCTCAGTCGCCAAGGTGAGCGAAACGCTGATCGCCTCGGGCCCTTGGCGCCGCTGGGCGTCATGGACCGAGCCTTCCCCGAGTCTTCCTCACGGCACACGCCCGATGCTATTGGGCGCCCGTGTCGGCGAGCGAACGGTCTGGCCGAACGCCTGTGAAGCCCAGATGAACTCGGGCTGAATGATTTTCGTCGTGGTTTCGACACGTCGCCCTCAGGCACGTTCAGTGGCTGCCCCGGGCGCGGGAGCTACCTTGGCGAGGTGGCGGAGCGTCTCGTCTATGTCTCGCGGCTGGTCCGATTGTCGCTGCTCGGCGCCGACGGGGCCGCCGTTGGCCAGCTGGCGGACGTCGTGCTCAGCGCATGGGGCGGCCGTGACGCGCCGGACGTCCGCGGGTTTGTCGTCGCGCTCCAGCGCCGGCGGGTCTTCGTCGCCGCCGGTCGCATCGCCGAGCTGAGCCACGAGGGCGCCCGCCTGCGGGGGGCGATCAACCTCCGCCAGTTCGAGCTGCGGCCGGGCGAGCTCCTGGTCATGGGCCAGCTGCTCGGCCGCTCGTTGCGCGGACAGAGGGTCATCGACCTGGCCATCCGCCCCGACCCGATGGTGTCGTTCGCCTGGGAAGTGGCGACCGTGGCCCTCGGCTCTCGTGGTCGCCTCGGGCGCCGGCGGCCTCCCGAGATCATCGATTGGCCCGAGGCCACCGAGCTGTTCACCGTTCGCAGCCCCGTCGGGCGCGAGGCCGCCGCCATCGGAGCGCTCCACCCCGTGGAGATGGCGGCGGCGATCCGGGCGCTCCCGCTGGCCCGCCG
The DNA here is from genome assembly GCA_036270875.1 of Acidimicrobiales bacterium. NCBI lineage: Bacteria > Bacillati > Actinomycetota > Acidimicrobiia > Acidimicrobiales > Acidimicrobiales bacterium. The sequence goes on along the minus strand of DATBBR010000070.1, from coordinate 5,932 downwards.
GCGGGTGCTGGCGGGGGCCCTCGATGACGACCGGCTGGCCGATCTGCTCGAAGAGCTCTCGGAGGACGAGCAGCTGCGCATCGTGGAAGGGCTCGACGGCGACCGGCTGGCCCACGTGCTCGACGAGATGGAGGCTGACGACGCCGCCGACCTCTTGGGCGAGCTCCCGGCCGAGCGCCAGGGCGCCCTGCTGGCGGCGATGACGCCCGACGAGGCGGCCCCCGTGCGCCGGCTGCTCGACTACGACCCCAACACCGCCGGCGGGTTGATGAACCCGGAGCCGGTCATCCTGCGGCCGACGGTGACCGTGGCCGAGGCGCTGGCCCGCATGCGCGACCCGGAGCTCCCCGCCACCTTGGCCGCCCAGGTGTTCGTCACCCACCCGCCGACCGACACCCCGACCGGCCGGTACCTGGGCGTGGCGGGCTATCAACGCCTGCTCCGGGAGCCTCCTCCGAGGCCCTTGGGTCGATGCCTCGACGACAGGCCGGCACCGGTCGCCGCCGACATCAGCGCGGCCGAGGTCGCCGCCCGGGTCGCCGCCTACGACGCGCTCGCCGTGGCCGTCACCGATTCCGCCGGGCGCCTCGTCGGCGCCGTCACCGTCGACGACGTGCTCGACCGAGTGCTGCCCCCAAACTGGCGAGACCCGAGGAGGACGACAGCGAATGGCCCATGAAGACACCCTGGCGATGCCCCGCGGGATCAGCGGCGGGATCCACTACGACCCCGAGGCCTTCGGACGGTTCTCGGAGACGCTGGCCCGGTTCTTCGGGACAGCTCGTTTCCTCGCTATCCAGAGCATCATCGTCGTCATGTGGATCACCTTCAACGCCGTGGCCGCCAGCCTCAGCTTCGATCCATATCCCTTCATCCTGCTCAACCTGGCCTTCTCGACGCAGGCGGCCTACGCCGCCCCGCTGATCCTGCTGGCCCAGAACCGCCAGGCCGAGCGCGACCGGGCGGAGGTGGAGCGCGACCGCGACGCGGAGTCTCGCCAGCTGGCCGACACGGACTTCCTGGCCCGCGAGATCGCCGCCATGCGGATCGCCCTCGAGGCCAAGGCGTCCCGTGAGGACATCGCCGAGCTCGTCGCCGAGCTGGCGGAGACGATCGAGGGCGCAGCGGAGGGTTCGACGCGAGGTGGCGGCGTCAGCCGGACCTGAAGTCGGAGCAGCACCTGGGAGTGCTTGCGTGCCGAGCTCCTGATCCCTACCATGCGAGTCGGATCATTGGCTTGTCTGGCGTGACTGCAAGGGGGAGGCGGTCATTGGACCAAGAGCGGCGCGAGCGCCATCGACAGTTCTCCCGGCGGGAGCTGTTGCGAGCCGGGATCGCCCTGCCGGCCGTACTGTCCCTGCCGGTGATGGCCGCCGCCTGTGGTGGTGGTTCCAGCGTGGCGGCGGGCCACGGTGACCACACCGACTCAGGCGGCCACAGTGACCACGCCGACCATCAGGACGCCGGCCACAACGACAGCTCGCACGGCGACTCGACCCACACCGACACCTCACACACCGACAGGGGCCATACCGACCACTCAGACTCCGGCGCCACTCACGCGGACACGGGCGGGACGCACACCGACGTACCGCACAACGACAGCCCGGGGGTCCACCATGTTGATGAGCGCCCTCCATACGGCGGTTGTCTCCACAATGACCTGTACAGCCAGTACCACCACGGTGACAACGGCCAAGTGACCAACCATCTTGACCACGTCGACTACCACGGGGATCACACGGACTGCCAGTTCAAACAGTGAGGTTCATGGTTGTCGCCGCGATGCTGGGGGCAGCGGCCACAGCCGTCAACGGTGGCGCCGGTGCTGGGGTAGCGCCCTGTACATTTGCCCCATGGCGACGTGGGTGAAGGCCATCGTCAGGGAAGATCCCGACCCGGCAGGCAAGCGAGACCCACGGAGGAAGGTCACACACGCCTTCAACTTGGATGAGGGCGAGGCCGCGCATCCCATCACCGACCAGTACACGGTTCGCAAGGACGAACCCTGGAGCAATCCCGTAGTCGGTGGGGACCGGTGCGTCGAGTGTCAGGAGATCGTGGACTCCTAGCCGATTGGTCGCCTCAGCACCCGTCGCCCGGCACCTCCCGCAACCCCTTACGCAGCCGGTCGAGCCGCGCCCTGTCGTCCCCCAGGTCGGCGACACCCACGGCGCGAGATCACTCGTCGCGATCCGCGTCGTCGATGGCTGCCCCAGATCCGGTGGGTGTCTCGGCTCTCTCTTCAACGACGTCGGTATCAATGACCTCAATAAGGTCGATCTCGGGAATGACCTGATCGAGCAGATACCACAGCCTCGCCCCGTAGTCACCGGTGGCGCCGTCGCATTCGGCCAGGTCCCCCGCCAAGCCCTTGGCCTCGATCAGCGCGTCGATCCGAGCCTGTTCGTCCGCAGCGGCCTTGGCGAAGTATTGCGCCGCCGTCATGTCTCCCTCGCGCCGCCTCCTAGCGGCAAAGACTTGGTTCTGGGCCACCCAACCTCGGGCCGATGCCAGGTCGAAGGTCATGGCCAGCTCCAGCTGCGCTCGATACCGACAAGGGCACCGGGGCTACATTCTCATCGGTGTTTGGTGTTCTGTACTTCGGGATCGCGCGGACCTTGACCTGTCTTGGTGGCGACCAAGATGCCTTCAGGCGTCCCCCAGCAGGTCCCGCCGAAGTCTTCCCCAGAGCGTGACGTCCCAGGTAGAAGGCCCAGTCCCGCTCAGAGGTTGACGCCGGGATACAGCGGATGCCGGCCGAGGAGCTCCTGGACGCGCGCTCGGGCCTTTTGGAGGGCCGAGTCGTCGACCGTGTACTTGACCCGGGACGGCTTGCCGGCGTTCGGGCCCGAGGCGATGGCGGCGGGGCTCGTCGCGCCGAGCACGTCACCGATGACCTCTGCGACCTGGCCCATCTCGTCGGCGCCCATGCCGAGGGTGGTGGCGGCGGGGGTGCCGAGGCGCAGCCCGCTCGCGTACCAGGCGCCCTCGGGGTCGGCGGGTATGGGGTTGCGGTTGCACGTCACGCCGGCGTCTCGGAGGGCGGCCTCGGCGATGCGGCCCGTCAGGCCGAAGCTGCGCAGGTCGACCATCACCAGGTGGTTGTCGGTGCCGCCGGTGAGGACCCCGACCCCGGCGGCCTGCAGGCGGTCGGCGAGCGTGCGGGCGTTGTCCACCACCGCCTGGGCGTAGCTGGAGAAGTCGGGCCTCGACGCCTCCTGCAGCGCCACCGCCTTGGCCGCCATGACGTGGGGGAGCGGGCCGCCCAGCACGAGGGGGCAGCCGCGGTCGACGGCTGCCGCCAGCTCGGTTGTACACAAGACCAGCCCCCCTCGCGGGCCGCGCAGTGTCTTGTGGGTGGTCGTGGTGACAACCTCGGCGTGGGGAACGGGGTCGTGGTCGCCCCGGAGCACGCCGCCTGCCACCAGGCCTGCGAAATGGGCCATGTCCACCATGAGCGTCGCGCCCACCTCGTCGGCGATCTCCCGCAAGCGGGCGAAATCGATGAGCCGGGGATAGGAGCTGTAGCCGGCCACGAGGACGAGCGGGCGCACCTCGCGGGCGATCCGGCGCACGTCGTCGTAGTCGAGGAGCCCTGTTGCGGGGTCGACCCCGTAACAGGCTTGGCGGAACAGCTTGCCCGAGATGTTGGGGCGAAAGCCGTGGGTGAGATGGCCGCCGGCGTCGAGCGCCATCCCGAGCAGGGTCTGGTCGCCGAGCTCGTGGCGCAACCCCTCCCATTGCTCGACCGACAAGCGGTTGACGTCGGCGGCCCCCAGGCGCTCGAGGGCGGGGGCCTCGACTCGGTGGCTGAGGATGGCCCAGTAGGCGACCAGGTTGGCGTCGATGCCCGAATGGGGCTGCACGTACGCGTGGTCGGCGCTGAACAACGACCGGGCGAGCTCCGCCGCTCGGGTCTCGATGGCGTCCACGTTGCCGCAGCCGGCGTAGTGGCGGTGTCCCGGCACGCCCTCGGCGTACTTGTCGGACAGCCAGTTGCCCATGGCGAGCAGCACCGCAGGAGACGCGAAGTTCTCACTGGCGATCAGCTTGAGGTGGGAGCGCTGGTCGGCCAGCTCGGCCATGATCGAGCTCGCGACCTCGGGCGCGACGCTGGCCACGACATCGAGCGAGGCGGCGAAGGCGATCGCCTCGGCCGATGCGCCCAGCGCCCGGGTCTCCACGCCGAGACCCGAGAGGTATCGATCGAGCAGCGAGCCGACGGTCACCGGCCACCTCCCAGCAGGTCCCGAGCGACCTCCTCGAAGAACTTGGTGCACAGGCGGAGCGACTCCTGGTCGATGCGCTCGTCGTCGCCGTGGAACATCGACGCGAAGTCGGCGAACGAGATGCGGTCGCTGAACAGACCGGCGCCGTAGGCGACCGATCCCGCCCGCCGGAAGAACCGAGCGTCGGTGGCTCCCACGATCATGAACGGGACGTTGGTGGAGCCAGGGCTCAGCCGACTGGTGACCCGTTGCATCGAGTCCCACAGCGGCGTGTCGACCGGTGAGCTCGTCGCCTCGTCGGTCGTCTGCGACTCGATGTCGACGTGGCTGGCCAGATCGCCGAGGGCGTGCTCGAGCATCTGGTCGATGTCCTCGGCCTTCTGGCCTGGCAGCGTCCGTATGTCCAACGTGAGCTCGACGCTGTCGGGGATGACGTTCGTCTTGGTACCGCCGTGGGCGATGGTCGGAGCGAACGTGGTGTGCGTCGCCGCGTGCGCCATGCGAGCCACCCCGATGTCGTCGCTCTCCTGGACGAACGAGCGCAGCGCACCAGGATCGAGCAGCATGCGAGCGATCTCGTCGGGGAGGTCGGCCTGGCTCACGAAGCCGCGCCACACGTCGTTGATGTCGGTGCCCGGCTCGTACTCGGCGATCCGACGCACCACCTCGGCCGCCTTGACCAACGCATTGTCGCTGCGAAACGGCATCGATCCGTGCCCCGCCGTGCCCCGTACCCGCAGCTTCACCCAATGGGTGCCCTTCTCGCCCACCATCATGGACCGCTTCGGGCCGGACGTCGACGGCAGTGGTATCTCGAAGCCACCCGACTCGGTGAGCACGTAGTCGGCGCGCACCGCCTCGGGGTGCCATCGCAGCATCCAGTCGGCTCCAAAAGTCCCGAGTGCCTCCTCGTCGGCCACGGCGAGGTAGCTGAGCGTGCCCCGCGGCCGCCAGCCCTCGACGGCGAGGGCCTTGAACGCCACGGCCATGGCCGAGGTCTCGTTGAGCATGTCGATGGCGCCCCGTCCCCAGACCTCGCCGTCGACGAGCTCGCCGCCGAACGGGTCCCGCCTCCATCGCGCCGCGGTGACCGGAACCACGTCGGTATGGCCCATGAGCAGCAACGAGGGCGCCGTCGGGTCGCTGCCCTCGATGCGAGCCACGAGGTTGCCACGGCCCGGCAGCGCCTCGTAGCGCTCGAGATCGAGCCCGGACCCCTCCAGGTAGGACGACAGGAGGTCGGAGCTCCGCACCTCCTGGCCGGACTCGGGCGTCCCGTCGTTCACGCAGGCGTTGCGGATCAGGTGCTGGAGGAGGTCGGTCACCTCGTCGACGACGGTCAATACCCGCTCCCTTTGGTCGAGGTCCGCTCCGACGTCATCGTGTGTCTGCACACGAGAGACCCCAGCATCGCACAGCATCCCTCTCACGCCGTCTCGACCGCCAGGGGGGTACTGGACTGGATGAGCCGCGACCTGTACCGCGCCCGACGGCTACGTCGCGCCCCAGAAGAGGATGCGCTTGAAGGGGTAGAAGTACGGCTCCTGCTTCCCGAGGGCCTGGACGAGCCGACTGCGGTACTGGTCGAGGTACTCGCCGAACAGGTCGTCGGGAAGGCGTGAGGAGTACCGGGTCAGGCTCGTCCCCCTCACCCACTCCGCCACCTCCCCGGTCGACGCCAGCCGATGGCCGTAGACCTG
>DATBBR010000069.1 GCA_036270875.1 Acidimicrobiales bacterium | reverse complement strand
AGGAACGCCGGATCCGCGCCTACATCCGCTGGAACGCGGCCGCCATGGTCACGCGGGCCAACACGCGGACGGAAGGGATCGGCGGTCACCTCTCGACCTACGCCAGCTCGGCCGCGCTCTACGAGGTCGGCTTCAACCACTTCTTCCGGGGCAAGTCCGACGGCGGCTTCGGCGACCAGATCTTCTTCCAGGGCCACGCCTCTCCCGGCATCTACGCCCGCGCCTATGTCGAAGGGAGGCTGACCGAGGCGCAGCTCGACAACTTCCGCCACGAGGTCGGCGGCGGCGGCCTCCCGAGTTATCCCCACCCGCGGCTGCTCCCCGACTTCTGGGAGTTCCCCACCGTCTCCATGGGCCTCGGCCCGATCGCCGCGGTGTACCAGGCACACGTCAACCGGTACCTGAACCTGCGACGTCTCGTCGACACGTCGGGCAGCCGGGTGTGGTGCTTCGTCGGCGACGGCGAGATGGACGAGCCCGAGTCCATCGGCGCGCTCGGCGTCGCGGGCCGCGAGCACCTCGACAACCTGATCTTCGTCGTGAACTGCAACCTGCAGCGTCTCGACGGCCCCGTGCGGGGCAACGGCAAGATCATCCAGGAGCTCGAGGCCGTCTTCCGCGGTGCCGGCTGGAACGTCATCAAGGTCATCTGGGGCTCGCGCTGGGACGCGTTGTTGGCCAAGGACGTCGACGGCGTGCTCCTCGACCGCATGAACACCACGGTCGACGGCGAATACCAGAAGCTGGCCGTGGAGTCCGGGGCCTACATCCGTGAGCACTTCTTCGGTCCCGACCCCCGGTTGCGCAAGATGGTGGAGGACCTCAGCGACGACGAGCTCGTCTCGTTGCCCCGGGGCGGCCACGATTACCGCAAGCTCTACGCCGCGTACAAGCTCGCCACCGAGCAGCGTGGTGCGCCCACCGTCATCCTGGCCAAGACGATCAAGGGCTGGACCCTCGGTCCCGAGATCGAGGCGCGCAACGCCACCCACCAGATCAAGAAGATGTCGAAGGCGCAGTTGCGCACGCTGCGCGACCGCCTCTACCTGACCGACGACATCGGTGAGGACGCGCTCGAGGGCGACCCGCCGTACATCCGGCCGGCCGTTGGATCCGACGCCATGGAGTACCTCAAGGCGCGCGGGCGCGTGCTCGCCGGGCCGGTACCCGTCCGAGTCCTTCGTCCGGCACCCGCCCTGCGCCCCGACGCCAAGGTGTTCGAGGAGTTCGCCGCGGGGTCGGGGCCCCAGTCCGTCTCGACGACCATGGCGTTCGCCCGTCTCCTGCGCAACCTCGTGCGCGACCCGACCGTCGGCGCGTTCGTTGCGCCCATCGTGTCGGACGAGGCCCGCACGTTCGGGCTCGAGCCGCTGATCGCCGAGGCGAAGATCTACGCACCCGAGGGCCAGAACTACATCCCCGTCGACGCCGATCTCCCACTCAACTACGCCGAGAGCTCCTCGGGCCAGGTGCTCCAGGAGGGCATCACCGAGGCGGGCGCACTGGCGACCTTCACCGCACTCTCGACCGCGTACGCCACCTGGGGCCAGCCCATGGTGCCCGTCTACCTCTTCTATTCGATGTTCGGCTTCCAACGGGTCGGTGACCTGGCGTGGGCCCTCGGCGACATGCGGGGCCGGGGCGTCCTGGCCGGCTGCACCGCCGGGCGCACCACGCTCATGGGCGAGGGCCTGCAGCACGACGACGGACAGTCGCCGCTCCTCGCCTCGACCAACCCCGCCGCCCTGGTCTACGACGCGTCGTTCGCCTACGAGGTG
>DATBBR010000068.1 GCA_036270875.1 Acidimicrobiales bacterium | reverse complement strand
GACCTCGGCGAGCTCGTCGCAGTGCTCGAGGCAGAAGGCGCGGTACCGTTCGGCGAACTGGTCGTCGAGTGGCGGTTGGTCGCCCCCCGGGACTGGATAGTAGGCGGCGAAGCGATGGTCACGACGACGCGCGACGACACGTTGGACGGAGGCCGCGAACAGCAGCGGCGGCAGACGCTCTGGAGGGATGGCGGCGGCGAGCTCCAACAACCGCGGGTCGTTGGCGAGACAGTCGAAGAGCGATGCCGTCAACCGCCACGTCGGTGACGCACCAGGGCCGGACCATGCGCGGGCGATCTGCGACGCCTCGTCGCGGATGCGCGCGATCACACGCCCGCTCGTCATACCGATTGTCTAGCCCCGCCGGCGGCCAGACCGCCGGCTGTCTATCCTCGGGCTGGTGAAGGCCCTCCTCTATGGCGTTCGTCCCGAGCCGCAGCCGCCGCCCGACGGGGACAATCCGCTGCTCCGGGGCCTGGCCGACACCCCGATGCGACTGGTGGACATGGAAGACCCTTCGTTGCTCGGCCCGGACTGGGTCGTCACCCGCCCTCGGTTGACGGGCATCTGCGGGTCCGACGCCAAGCAGGTCTTCATGGACTGGGGAGAGGACATCGTCGGGGACAACCCGATGAAGGGGTTCTTCTCGCTTCCGCAGGTGCTCGGGCACGAGGTGGTCGCCGACGTCGTCGCCGTCGGGCCCGACGCACGGGGCCTGGATGTGGGTGATCGTGTCGTGCTCAACCCGTGGCTGTCCTGCGCCCCTCGGGGGATCGATCCGGTCTGTCCCGCCTGTGAGGCGGGCGACTACAGCCTGTGCTGGAGCTTCGGCAAGGGTCGGCTTGCTCCCGGCATCCACATCGGCACCTCGAGGGACGCCACCGGCGGCTACGCCGACCTCATGCCCGCCCACGACTCGCAGCTGCACCGCGTCCCCGAGGCGCTGCCGGACGAGGTCGCCGTCCTGGCCGATCCCTTCGCCGTGTCGCTGCATTCGGTGACTCGTCACCCGCCGCCGCCGGGAGGAAAGGCGCTCGTCTACGGCGGGGGCGCGCTCGGAACGACTGCGACGGCCATCCTTCGGGCCCTCCACCCTGATGTCGAGGTGATGGTGGTGACTCGCTTCGAGGGCCAGGCCGAGGGCATCCGCCGGCTGGGCGCGGCAGTCGTCGAGCACGAGCCCCGAGAGGCGGTGATCGAGCAGGTGGCGGCCTGGTCGGGTGGCGTGCTGTGCGAGTCCGACGGTCTTCCTATGGCCTATCCGGGTGGCGTCGACGTCGTGTACGACACGGTTGGCAAGCCGGAGACGTTCGAGGTGGGCGTCCGCCTGCTCAAGGCCAGAGGCACCCTGGTCAAGTCGGGCGTCCACGGCCCCGCCAGATGGGAGTGGACGCCGCTCTACTTCAAGGAGATCTCCTGGGTCGGCTCCAACGCATTCGGCATCGAGGAGGTCGAGGGAACGCGCCAGCACGGGATCCAGCACTACCTCGACCTGTCCAGCGCCGGCCGGGTCGACCTCACCGGAATGCTGACCCACACCTTCCCGCTCGAGGGCTGGCGGGATGCGTTCACGACCATCGCCACTCAGGATCGCACCGCGGCGGTGAAGGTCGCCTTCGACTTCCGAGCGGCGTGAGCGGGGTGGCTCAGATGAGGTCGGCGAGGGCTTCCCATCCTCGCGGGGGTGGGGCCAGCCGCCAGAACTGCTCGGGCACGTTGGCGCCGAGGCGCTCGGACAGAGCGTGGTCGCGTTCGAGCGGCACCACCTGGCTCCGGTAGCAGGCGATCGCCTGACGCTTGCGCCCCATGTCGGGCTCCACGGGCACGACGGCTGGCGTCGGCCACAGCCCCGACCGGAAGAGCTTGGCCACCCGCCATGCCAGCAGCCCAGGAAGGTGCTTGTAGCCGTGGTCCTCGTAGCAGAACCAGGCGAGCTCCGGGTGGCCGTCGCGTACCCTCAGTCCGGCCTCGTGGGCGACCACGTGATCGGGGTTCGCCAGGCCCATGGGCAGGAAGACCGCGGTGGGAGCGAGCCCGAGCAGCACCTCCTCCAGGGCGGGCGCAACCTGCTCGGGCGAAGGCTGCTCGGCGGGGGAGAGGTACTGATGATCGGAGAACGCCATGCGGACCGGTCTGGCCTCGAGCAGCGTCAAGGCGGCGTCGTCTTCTCGGCGTCGAGCGGCGACGACGTCGTCGCCCGCCTGGAACCCGCCGGCGGCGTCCCACGAAGTCGGCTCCGAGGGGTAGGCGGGTGGCCACCCACCGAACACGGTGACGACGGCCGATCCCGCATAGGTCGACAGCAGGTGCGCGGCGCCGAGGACGCCGTCGTCGAAGTGGGGCGACACCACGGCGATCCGGGCCAGCTCGCCCGGTTCGACCAGGCCCCAGGTGGGCTCCTCGAAGGCCACGCCACTCCTTCTGCGGCCGCCCCGGCTCGTCGGGGCAGGTGAGGTCAGCCTACGTCCGCTCCCCGCGGGAGACGGGGCTAGCGTGGTCGGGTCGAACGATGACCGATCCCCGTCCTGTACCTACGGCTGAGGGCCGGCGCGCCGTCGGCCTCGACGACTCGGTCGGGGCCAGCCGCCGGCGGCGCACGGCGCCCCGTCAGGTGGCGTTCTGGCTCGTCGCCTATGTGTTCGCGGCGACCATGCTCGGCACCACGCTGCCGACTCCCCTCTACGTCATCTACCAGAGCCAGTGGCATTTCTCGTCGGGGATCGTCACGATCATCTTCGCGACCTACGCCGCCGGCGTCCTTGCCGCGCTCCTTCTGGCCGGACGATCCTCGGACCAGGTCGGGCGGCGGCGGGTGCTGTTCACCGCCCTCGCCCTGAGCGCCGTGAGCACGGTCGTGTTCATCCTGGCCCCGAGCCTGCCCTGGCTCTTCGTCGGCCGCGTCCTGTCGGGGCTGTCTGCCGGCCTGGTGACGGGGACGGCCACGGCCGCCCTCACCGAGCTGATCGCCTCCTCGTCCTCACGCCGGGCATCGCGCGTGGCCACGGCGGCCAACATGGGAGGGCTCGGGCTCGGTCCGCTCGTCGCCGGGCTTTTCGCCCAGTTCGGTCCCAACCCGACGGTGCTCGTGTTCGAGGTCTACCTGGTCATGCTGGCGGTGGCCGCGGTCGCGCTGGCAGTCGTACCCGAGACGGTGCGCCATCGGCAGCCCCTGACGCTTCGCTTCAGCGGCCTCGGGATCCCGACGATCGGTCGACGAGAGTTCATTGCCGCCGGGGTGGCGGGCTTCGCCGCCTTCTCACTCCTCGGTCTGTTCACCTCGTTGGCCCCGACGTTTCTTGGCGGCATACTGCACGAGCACAGCCGGGCGGTCAGTGGCGCGGTCGTGTTCCTGATCTTCGGGGCTGCGACGGTCACTCAGCTCCTGGTCGCTGGCTTTCCGAGCCGGCCCGTCGTCCTGTCGGGGCTCGGCTTGTTCCTCGTGGGGCTGGCGTTGATCGTGGGCGCACTGTCACAGGCGTCGATGGCCCTGTTCATCGTCGGGACCGTCGTCGGCGGTGTCGCTGTCGGCGCCGTGTTCATCGGGAGCCTGTCGACGGCGAACCGCCTGGCGCCGGCCGAGATCCGAGGGCGGGTCGTGTCCACATACTTCGTGTTCGCGTACGTGGGTCTGACCATCCCGGTGGTTGGTGTCGGCATCGCGTCGGAGCACGTCGGAGACTTTCGCGCCGTGCTCGTCTGCTCGATCGTCCTCGCCGCGCTGAGCGCATTCTCAGCGGTGGGCATCCGCAGGACGGACGTCGACCGACTTCCCGAGGGTCAGAGAGGCTGACGGCGCCTCCCGGCAGTGGGATTCCGTCTGAGCAGGTGGGGCGGCGACGGCCGGGATTATGATCACGAGATGGCCAGCCCGCCATCGAGGACTCCGGTACGCGATCTTGACGCCGTCATAGTCGGTGCCGGCTTCTCGGGGATCTACATGCTCCACCACCTGCGCGACGTGCTCGGGCTGTCTGCCCGGGTCTTCGAGGTGGGAGACGGAGTGGGCG
>DATBBR010000067.1 GCA_036270875.1 Acidimicrobiales bacterium | reverse complement strand
AGCATCGCGCGCCAGCCGGCGTCGTGTCGGCTATGGGGGCGGCACTTGCGGCGTCGGGGATTTGTCACCACCATGGCTGGCGTCGACAGGGGGGTAGGGCAAGATGGCTGCATGGGTGCTGGCCCAGCGGTACGAGCTGCTGGAGGCGCTCGGCTCGGGTGCCATGGCCACCGTGTGGAGAGCCCACGATCGGCGTCTCAGCCGAGAGGTCGCCATCAAGGTCCTGAGCGAGCAGCTGGCCGCGAACCCGTCCTTCCGAGACCGGTTCGAACGCGAGGCGGTCCACGTGGCTTCGCTCAAGCACCCCAACGTCGTCACCGTCTTCGACTCGGGCAGTGAGGGCGCGGCCTACTACATCATCATGGAATTGGTCGAGGGCGAGTCGCTCCAGTCGCGGCTCACCGAGTCGTCGCCGTACCTGCCGCTGAACGAGGTCTCGGAGCTCGGAAAGGAGCTGCTGGCCGGTCTGAGCCATGCCCACGCCAAGGGCATCATCCACCGGGACATCAAGCCCGCGAACATCCTCATCACTCGGGAGGGCACGGCCAAGCTTGCGGACTTCGGCATCGCCAGGGCGGCGAACGACGCCGAGAGCCTCACCGCCGCCGGATCGTTCATCGGGACCCCGTCGTACTCGTCGCCCGAGCAGCTGGGCAGCCAACCGGCCACGCCGGCCACCGACCTGTACTCGCTCGGGTGCGTCCTGTACCACTGCATCGCCGGCCATCCTCCCTTCGAAGCGGAGCTGCCGGTCGGCGTCATCGCCCAGCATCTCGAGGTGGCGCCGCCTCCACTGCGCCGGCAACGGCCCGAGGTGTCGCCGGGCCTGGAAGCAGTCGTGCTGAGGGCCCTCGAGAAGGATCCTCAACAGCGGTTCCCCTCGGCCGACGAGATGAGCCACTCCCTCCCCGCCTCGGGCCCCGCGAACGGCAACGAGTCGGCCGGTTCCCTGTCGACCGTGGTCAAGCCGGCCCCCACCGGTGCCGTAGCCGAGGAGACCCCTCGGCCCGGTGCGCCCGGGCGGTGGCGGCTGTCCGTGGCGCTCAGGAGCCGGCGTTGGCGTTTGGCCGTCGTGCTCGGCGCGGCGGCGGTCGTCGCCGCCGTGGTGGGGGTGTCGGTGCCGCTCCTCTCCAGCAGCGGTCGCTCGACATCGGTGTCGTCCGGCCGGGCGGCGACCGCCGGGCCCACCGCGTCGACCACCGCCACCACCGCCGGGGCCAGCTCGACAGCGGCGGCCTCCGCCGCCCTGCAGCCGCTGCTGGGGCAATGGAAGACCTCCGTCACGTCGGGGCCGGTCAACTCCTCGCAGGGGTTGATCGCCGTGATCGCACACGACACGACGTCGGTCAGCTCCACGGCGACGGTCTACGCCTTCTCCGGCGGGCGGTGGAACGTCCTCAGCTCCCAGGATCTCGGCTTCAATCTCATGGCCGGCACACCGATCGTGTCGGGAAGCGTGACCGGCGGCCCCGACCCCGACTTCCTCGTCCAGCAGGAGGGCGGCAGCCAGGCCGTGGGATCAGTGCTCGCCAACATAAGCGGCTCGTGGCAGATGGTGCCCTTCCGAACAAGCACCGGGGTCGTGAACCAGGTGCAGGACCTCCACTTCACCGATGGCCATCCCGTCTCGCAGACGAACACCTGCACGCCGAGCTGCGCGGCGGGCAATCAGGTGGCGGTGTTCTTCAACTACGACGCCGCATCGCGCCAGTTCGTGCAGCAGCCGTAAGGGCCCGCGCTGGCCTGGATGCTGCCTCGCCAGGAGGCCCCCGCAGTCATCGGCGACCGACGACGGAGGTGCGCCCGCCCCGAGGCGGACTCTAGGGTTCGGGGGATGACGGGCGCCCAGGTCGGTTCGTTGCTGCGTGAGTGGCGCGAACGGCGCCGCCTCAGCCAGCTGGGACTTGCGGTCGACGCCGGGGTCTCGGCTCGCCACGTGAGCTTCGTCGAGAACGGCCGGGCGCGTCCGAGCCCGGAGATGGTGCTCCACCTCGCCGAGCGTCTCGAGGTGCCGCTGCGGGAGCGAAACCAGCTGCTGCTCTCTGCCGGGTACGCGCCGATGTACGGCCAGCGGACGCTGGACGACGCCGAGATGCAGCCCGTGCGCGAGGCGATCGGGCTGGTGCTCGAGGGCCACGAGCCCTACCCGGCGCTGGTGGTCGACCAGCACTGGAACCTGGTCGCCGCCAACCGCGGCCTCGCCGAGCTCACCGAGGGCGTCGCCGCCGAGCTCATGGAGGGGCCGGTCAACGTGCTGCGAGTCGCCCTCCACCCGAAGGGCCTGGCTCCGCGGATCGTGAACCTGGCCGAATGGCGCACCCATCTCCTCGAGCGGCTCGACCGTCAGATCACGGCGACGAGCGATCCCGTGCTTGTCGCGCTGCGCGACGAGCTGGCCGCGTACCCGGACACGAACGCCACCGGCAACGGCCACGACCGCGCCGGAGGCGACGGCAAGGGTGCCGATGGCCCGGCAGCCACCGATGGGGCCCAGCTCGCCCGCGACATCGTCGTCTGTCTCCGGCTGCGGACCGGCGACGGCGAGCTCGCCTTCTTCAGCACCGTTGCCACGTTCGGCACCGCCGTCGACGTCACCATCTCCGAGCTGGCCATCGAGTCGTTCTTCCCTGCCGACCGGGCCACGGCCGAGTACCTCCGTCGGCGGTGACGGTGCACCGGCCGCGCCGTCACCGCAGCCGCTTCTCGAAGTAGACGACATCCCAGTACCGGCCGAACTTGCGGCCCTGCTCGCTGAAGTGGGCGACCTGGGTGAAGCCGAAGCGACGGTGCAGGGCCACTGACGCCTCGTTGGGCAGCGCGACCCCGCCGATGGCGCGGTGGAGATCCTCGCCCTCGACGGCCCGGAAGAGCGCGGCGTACAGGCGGCTACCGAGCTGCCTGCCCGTGGCGTCCGGAGCCAGATAGACGGTGGTCTCGACCGAGGTCTCGTAGGCCTCCCGCGGCCGGTACGGGCTCGTGCTCGCGTATCCGAGGACCCGGGCGCCGGCCACGGCCACCAGGACACGATGACGACCGGTCTCCCGATAGTGGCGGAACCACTCGACTCGTTCGGCCATCGTCACCGGGCGGACGTCGAAGGTCACATGGGAGCGGACGACGTAGTGGTTGTAGAGGTCGTTGAGCTGGTGCAGGTCCTCGATCGCGGCGGGCCTGATCTCCACCGGGTCCTCGTCCACGCTGGGAAGATAGCGAGTCAGCCCTCGACCACGGGCCTCCCGATACCCCCGGAGGCGCGTCCCGGCGTGCGTGCCGGCGGGTGGCGCGGCAGTCTGGCCCCCATGGACGAGCGTGTTCGATTCATCAGGAAGCTCACGCCGGCGTTGCGGATCCCTCCCGGCCGGGCGGTCGACCTGGGCCGGGGCTTCGACCCCGCCTCTACCGACGGGTCGGTGTCCCGGTCGGACGCCTCCGGGCTGCTGGACCAGGGCGTCGAGTTGCTCACCGAGTACCAGGACCGCCTCTACGCCCAGGCGTCGTCCGGGGTCCTCGTCGTCCTCCAGGGCCCCGACGCCTCCGGCAAGGACAGCACCATCAAGCACGTGATGAGGGGAGTCAACCCCCAGGGCGTCGACGTTCGTAGCTTCGGGGAGCCGTCTGCCGAGGAGCTCAGTCACGACTACCTCTGGCGGTGCCATCGGGTCGTGCCCCAGCGGGGCCGGATCGGTGTCTTCAACCGCTCCTACTACGAGGAGGTCCTCGTGGTGCGGATCCATCCGGAGCTCCTGGTTCCCGAGCGCCTTCCCGAGCTCCCGAAGGACGAGAGCATCTGGGCGCGCCGCTACCGGGAGATCAACGACTGGGAGCGCTACCTGGTCGAGAACGGCATTCGGGTCGTCAAGGTCTTCCTCAACCTGTCGAGGCGTGAGCAGGCCAAGCGGTTCCTCAAGCGCATCGACGACCCCCGGAAACACTGGAAGTTCTCGGCTGCCGACCTCCGCGATCGTCGCCGCTGGGACGACTACCAGCGGGTCTACAGCGACATGCTCAGTCACACGAGCACCGAGTGGGCTCCCTGGCACGTCGTGCCGGCCGACCACAAGTGGTTCGCCCGCCTGGCGACGGCTGCCGTCCTGGCCCAGACCCTCGTCGAGATCGACCCCCGGTACCCGGAGGTGGAACCAGCGACCCGCAAACAGATGGCGAAGGCCCGCAGCGAGCTGGTGGCCGAGGTTGGCCGCTCGAAGGCCGCCGCCAAGGGCTGATCCGTCGTGGCTGCCCGAGCGGACCGCGCCCGTCGGTTGTCGGCTGGCGACCTTCGCCTGCTGGCCGCGGCCGGCGTGCTCAGCGCTGCCTCGGGCGCGACCCGGTTCACCGCCAGCGGGTCGGTGCTGCCCTTCATCGTGTCCGGGCTGGCCCTCGCGGCCCTCGCGGCCCTGGTCGGGCGCAGCGTCGACCGGCTCGGCGGCCGTCTCGGGGCGGGCGCCACTGGTGCGCTACAGGCTGCCCTCGGCAATCTTCCCGAGCTGTTCTTCGCCATCTTCGCCCTGCGGGCCGGACTGGTAACGGTCGTCCAGTCCGCCCTCATCGGCTCCATCCTGGCCAACGTCCTCCTCGTGCTGGGCCTGGCGTTCATCGCCGGCGGGGTGCGCAACGGTGTCCAGCGGTTCGCCGCCGATCCGGCGCGCAGCATGGTGCTCCTGCTGGCGCTTGCTGTCGCCGTGCTCACCATCCCGACGGTCACGGCGCATCTGAACGTGCCCGCGGCCGCGCACGAGCATGCCCTGTCTTATGTGGCCGCGGTCATCCTGCTGGCGGTCTTCGTCCTGTCCATACCTTCGTCTCTGAAGCGCCGTCGGGAGCCGGCCGCCGAGACCGGGGACTCGACCGGCGGATGGCCACTCAGCCTCGCCATTGGTCTCTTGGCTGCATCGAGCGTCGCCGCTGCCGTCGTGTCGGACTGGTTCGTCCACGCGCTCACCCCTGCCCTCTCGACGCTGCACATCTCCCAGACCTTCGCCGGCCTGGTCATCGTGGCGATCGCCGGCAATGCCGTGGAGCACGTCGTGGGTGTGCAGCTGGCCTTCCGAAACCGTGCCGACTACGCCCTGTCGGTGATCGTGCAGAGCCCGGTGCAGATCGCGCTGGCCCTCATCCCGGTGCTGGTGCTCCTTTCGCCGGTGCTCGGGGGCGCGCAGCTGACTCTCGTGCTCCCGCTCGTCCTCGTCGTCGTGCTCGCCATCACGACCGTCGTGGTCGTCGTCGTCGTGTTCGACGGCAAGTCGAACTGGCTCGAGGGGGTCACCCTCGTCGGGCTCTACGCCGTGATCGCGGCGTCGTTCTGGTGGGGCTGACGCCGACCCTCCCCAGCTAGGGCAGGCGGCCCCTCGTCGAGCGGAGGGAGTGGGATTCGAACCCACGGTGCCACGAGGACACAACGGTTTTCGAGACCGTCCGATTCGGCCGCTCTCGCATCCCTCCGGGACTGAGGTTAGCGACTCCGCCGATCGGCGAAGAACGACGTCAATAGCCGTGTGCTCTCGTCGGCCCGGATGCCCGGGACGACCTCGACTTCGTGATTGAGACGGGGATCGGCGCAGAGGTTGTAGAGAGAGCCGCAGGCGCCGGCCTTGGGGTCGGCGGCGCCGAAGACCAGTCGGGCTAGACGCGCCGCGACCAGGGCGCCGGCGCACATCGGGCAGGGCTCGAGGCTGACCACGAGGCTCACGGAGTCGAGGCGCCATGTGCCGAGCACCCTGGCCGCGTCCTGCAGGGCGAGGATCTCGGCGTGGGCGGTGGGGTCGCCCTGGAGCTCCCGCTCGTTGTGCCGCCGGCTGAGCACCTGCCCGCCCTCGACCGCCACCGCCCCCACGGGGACGTCGCCATGGGAGACGGCGGCGCGGGCCTCGGCCAGGGCCAGGGCCATGGCCTCCTCGTCCGCTGCCCGGCCTGAGGACGAGTGGAGCCGGCCGGGGGGGGATCCGCTGGTCACGGCGGCCACGGTATCGGGCACCTGGCTGGCCGAGCCCACCCTAGGTAGGCCACCCCGGGAGGAATCGCCGCCTACCTGGCGAAACTCTATGAGCCACGTGTGGGAGCCGCCCCAGCCTCGGGGCGGTCTGAGCTGTTCGGGCGGTGCTGGGGCCGTCCGGCCGGTGTGATCGAGCGTTCTGACGCGTCGACCCCGTGCGCCTGGGCGCTGCTGGTTGGCGTGGCGGAGGGGATGGGATTCGAACCCACGGTCGGTTGCCCGACACACGATTTCCAGTCGTGCCGATTCGGCCGCTCTCGCACCCCTCCGGGCGTCAGGGTATCTTCGGCCTGCGGGGTGGTCGCTCCGTGCGGCGGCCGGGTCCTGCGCAACGGGAGACCGTGAATCGAGTCAGGGCCGGAAGGCAGCAGCTCTCAGCGGGCCCTCTCGTGTGCCGCAGACAGCCTGGCCGCCGCACCGAGCGACCATCCGTCGTCGACGGGGTGTGCGGCTCCGGAGAACCGCCGAGAACCGGAGGGGATGACACGGCTCGCCGGTAGTGTGGTGCGCCGTGGCCGACCAGTCCTATCAGTCTCTCTACCGTCGCTACCGTCCCCAGCGCTTCAGCGAGGTGAAGGGCCAGGACCACGTCACCCGAGCACTTCGCAACGCGGCGCGCGACGACCGGGTGGCGCACGCCTACCTGTTCAGTGGGCCACGCGGCACCGGCAAGACCTCGACGGCGCGCATCCTGGCCAAGGTCCTCAACTGCCCCAACCAGCGCGACGGCGAGCCGTGTGGGACGTGCGACTCCTGCGTGCAGGTCGCCCTTGGTGCGTCGTTCGACGTTCACGAGCTCGATGCCGCGTCGAACAACGGGGTCGAGGCCATGCGGGACCTCGTGGCCCGGGCTGCCCTCGGCACGCCGGGTCGTTGGAAGGTCTACATCGTCGACGAGGTCCACATGCTGTCGACAGCGGCCTCCAACGCCCTGCTCAAGACCCTCGAGGAGCCTCCTGGCCACGTCGTGTTCGTGCTGGCCACGACCGACCCGCAGCGGGTGCTGCCGACCATCCGCAGCCGGACCCAGCACTTCGAGTTCCGGCTGCTGACCGGCGACGCCCTGGCCGATCTCGTCCGCCACGTCCAGGACGACGCTGGTCTCGACCTTCCGTCGGAGGCCGTCGACCTGGCCGTCCGGCGGGGCAACGGGTCGGCACGCGACGCCCTCTCGGTGCTCGACCAGATCGCCGCCGCTGGCACCGTCGATGACAGCGTTGCCGTGCTCGACGAGCTCATGCAGGCCATCACCGAGCGCGACGCCGGCCGGGCGCTCGTAGCCGTGGCCGAGGCGTGCGCCGCCGGCTGGGACGCCCAGCGCCTTGCCACCGACCTGGTAGAGCAGCTGCGGTGGGGGTTCCTGGCCACCATGGCCCCGACGCTCGTCCCCCTGACCGACGCCGCCCGCCAACGGGTCGACGAGCAGGGCAGGCAGCTCGGTCCGGCCGCCCTCGTGAGGGGCGTCGAGCTGGTCGGTCAGGCCCTGGTGGACATGCGCGACGCCCTGGACCCGCGCGCCACCCTCGAGGTCGCCCTGGTGCGCCTCGCCCGTCCGGACGCCGATCATTCCCCGGAGGCGCTCCTCGAGCGGATCGAGGGTCTGGAGCGCCGCCTGTCGAGCCGAGGGCCGGCGACGCCGCCTGGTGGCAGCAGCCCGGCGGCTCCGCCCCAGCCCAAGCCGGAGCCGTCCGCGGCGGGGGCGCCGCCGGCCGCCGGGGGGGGCGACCCCGGCGGCAAGGCCGCGCTTGGGGCGGTCCGCCGCCAAGCTCGCACGCCCGGCGACCCGCCAGGCAACCCGGGGGGAGGCGCCAAGGCGGCGCCGCCTGCCCAAGACGCCGCCCCGGGCGCCGGCCGGCCCCCGCCCAGCGTCGCCGTCGGCCAGCCCGACCGCGACGAGCTCGTGAAGGCTTGGGGCGACTCCGTGCTGTCCGGCCTGAAGGGCCGCGCCCGCGCTCGGTTCCGGGCGGGACGGTTCGTCGCCGCCCAGGACGGGGTGGCCACCTTCGCCCTGCCCGACGAGATCCACCGGTCCTACAGCGAGGAGTGCCGGGTCGACGTGGAGGCGGCGCTCAGGGCCCACTTCGGAGTGCCGATCAGGCTCAGGCTGGTGGTGGACGACGACTCACCGTCGGTCCCCGCTTCCCAGCCAGCCCGTCAGGCCGTGGCCGACGACCCCCCCGATCCGGACGAGCTGACCGACGCTCCTCCGGGGTCGACATCGGTGGAGGCCCGCCTGCTGCAGACCTTCCCCGGCGCCCGGGAGGTGCCGGGGATGACGGCGCCGCCGGGTCCGGACCGGTGACGGGCAGCCAGGACCACCACTCGCTGTGTACGCCGGCCCCGTCCAGGACCTGATCGACGAGCTGGGTCGACTTCCCGGCGTCGGACCCAAGTCCGCCCAGCGCATCGCCTTCCACCTGCTCAAGGTGGACAAGGAGGAGGCCTTCCGCCTCGCCCGGGCCGTCTCCGAGGTGAAGGAGCGCACCTCGCTGTGCACCCGTTGCTTCAATGTGGCCGAGGCGGAGCTGTGCGCCCTCTGCACCGATCCTCGCCGAGACCCGGCGGTCGTCTGCGTGGTGGAGGATCCGAGGGACATCGTCGCCGTCGAGAAGACGGGCGAGTTCCGGGGCCGCTACCACGTCCTCCAAGGCGCCATCAACCCGATCGAGGGAATCGGTCCGGACCAGCTGCGCGTCAGGGAGCTCCTGGCGCGCGTCGAGCCCGAGGGCATCGCCGAGACGATCCTGTGCACCAACCCCAACCTCGAGGGTGAGGCCACCGCCATGTACCTGGCCAAGCTGCTCCGGCCCCTCGGCATACGGGTGACGCGGATCGCCAGCGGCCTCCCGGTGGGAGGCGATCTGGAGTACGCCGACGAGCTGACCCTCGGGCGGGCCCTGGAAGGTCGCCGCGAGGTCGACGCCTGACCGTCGGGCGGCTCAGGAGGCCGGGGCCTGGACCAGCAGGGCGTCGCCCTGCCCGCCGCCCCCGCACAGAGCGGCGGCGCCGAGGCCGCCACCACGACGGCCCAGCTCGGTCAGCAGCGTCAGCGCCAGGCGGGTACCCGACATCCCGATGGGATGCCCGAGCGCGATGGCGCCGCCGTTGACATTTGTCACCTCGTCGGTGATGCCCAGGTCCTCCATCGACGCCAGGCCGACCGCAGCGAAGGCCTCGTTGAACTCGAACAGGTCGACGTCGCCGACCTGGCGACCGGCCCTGTCGAGCGCCTGACGGGTGGACCGCGAGGGCTGGGTCAACAGCGACGGATCGGGGCCGGCCACCATGCCGTAGCTCACGATCTCACCCAGCGGCCGCACACCCAGCTCGTCAGCCTTGGCCCGAGAGGTCACCACCACGGCCGCGCCGCCGTCGGAGATCTGGCTGGCGTTCCCCGCGGTGATCGTGCCGTCGCCCTCGAAGGCGGGGCGCAGCTTGCCCAGGGACTCGGTTGTCGTACCCGGCCGCACGCCCTCGTCGGTGTCGATCACGACGGGGTCGCCCTTGCGCTGCGGCACCGACACGGGGACGATCTCGTCGGCGAAGCGGCCGTCCTTGATGGCCGCCGCAGCCCGCTCGTGCGAGGCAGCAGCGAAGGCGTCCTGCCGATCGCGGGCGATGCTGGCGGCCTTGCTGTAGCGCTCCGTCGCTGCTCCCATGGCGCACACGTCGAAGGCGCAGAACAGCCCGTCGAACATCATCGAATCGACCAGCGAGGAGTCGCCCATGCGGTAGCCCGCTCGGGCCTCCGGAAGCAGGTAGGGCGCCTTGGTCATCGACTCCATGCCCCCGGCCACGACGACATCGGCGTCCCCGGCGGCGATCATCTGGTCGGCCAGGTAGATGGAGTTGAGCCCCGAGAGACAGACCTTGTTCACCGTCATGGCCGGCACCGTCATCGGGATCCCGGCCTTCACCGCCGCCTGCCGGGCCGTGATCTGGCCCTGGCCCGCCTGCAGGACCTGTCCCATCAACACGTACTCGACCTGCTCGGGCGTCAGGCCCGCCCGCTCGAGGGCGGCGGCGATGGCAAAACCGCCCAGGTCCATGGCGCTGAAGCCGGTCAGGGCGCCCGACAGCCGACCGATCGGCGTACGGGCACCGGCGACGATTACAGAACCAGGCATCGATGACCTCCCAGGCCGCTTACGCGCCACAGTGTAGGGCGTCGCTACCGGGGAGTAAGTTGGGCGCCCATGCGAGACATCCTCGAGGCAATCCAGGCCGGAGCCCCCGGAGAGCAGCTGGGCGCCCTGCCCATTCCCGACTCCTACCGGGCCGCCGTGGTCCACAAGTCGGAGACCGCCATGTTCGAGGGAATGGAGTCGGCCGACAAGGACCCTCGCCGCTCACTCCACGTGGAAGACGTGGCCGTCCCCGAGCTGGCGCCCGACGAGGCCTACGTCGCCGTGATGGCCAGCGCCATCAACTTCAACACGGTGTGGACGTCCATCTTCGAGCCCCTGCCCACCTTCTTGTTCCTCGAGCGCCTCGGCCGCGAGAGCCGCTGGGGCGCCCGCCACAACCTGCCCTACCACGTGGTGGGCTCGGATGCCGCCGGCGTGGTGGTGCGAGTCGGCTCGGCAGTCCGCAAGTGGAAGCCCGGTGATCGGGTCACGATCCACTGCAACTACGTCGACGATCAGGACCCCTCGTCGCACGATGACGCCATGCTGGCCGACAACCAGCGCATCTGGGGCTTCGAGTCCAACTTCGGCGGCCTGGCCGATCTGACGGTGGTGAAGGCCAACCAGCTCATGCCCAAGCCCGCCCACCTCAGCTGGGAGGAGGCGGCCTGCAACGCCTTGTGCAACTCGACCTCCTACCGCATGCTCGTGGGCCATCACGGCGCCAACATGAAGCAGGGCGACGCCGTGCTCATCTGGGGGGCCACGGGAGGCCTCGGCGGCTACGCGGTGCAGTACGTGCTGAATGGTGGGGGAGTTCCGGTTGGAGTGGTCAGCTCGGCGGACAAGGTGAAGCTGCTCGAGGGGCTGGGCTGCGAGGCGGTCATCGACCGCAAGGCGGGCGGCTACAAGTTCTGGTCCGACGAGCACACCCAGGACGAGCGGGAGTGGCGCCGATTCGGAAAGGACGTCCGGGCCCTGGTGGGGGAGGATCCCGACATCGTCTTCGAGCACCCGGGTCGGTCGACGATGGGGGCCTCGGTGTTCGTGGCCAAGCGAGGCGGCCTCATCATGACCTGCGCGGCGACGTCGGGCTACATGATCGAGTACGACAACCGCCACCTGTGGATGAAGCTGAAGAGCATCAAGTCCAGCCACTTCGCCAACTACCGGGAGGCGTGGGAAGCCAACGACCTCCTCGCCAAGGGCATGATCCAGCCCATCCTCTCCACGGTGCACCCACTGGAGGAGGTCGGCGAGGCCACCCGGCTGGTGCAGCACAATCTCCACGAGGGAAAGGTCGGGGTCTTGTGCCTGGCCCCGTCGGAGGGGCTCGGGATCGACGACCCCGAAACCCGGGCGAAGATCGGTGAGGACCGGATCACGCTGTTCCGGAGGCATGGCAAGTGAGCGCGGCCGGAGCCGGTGACTCCCTGCTCACCGAGATCGACCACGTCGCCATCGCCGTCCACGACCTGGGCGCCGCCATCGACTACTACGGGTCCACGTTCGGCGCCGTCGTCGCCCACCGTGAGCGGGTGGAGTCCGATGGGGTTGAGGAGGCGCTGCTCAAGGTGGCCGACTCCTACATCCAGCTCATCACTCCCACGAGCGAGGACTCCACGGTCGCCAAGTACCTCGAGCGCAAGGGAGAGGGTCTCCACCACGTCGGCTACCGGGTGGACGACTGCGCGACCGCCCTCCAGGCGGTGAAGGACGCCGGCGGCCAGGTCATCGACGAGGAGCCCAGACCGGGTTCGCGCGGCACGACAGTGGCCTTCATCCATCCCAAGACGGCCTTCGGCACCCTCATCGAGCTGGTCGAGGAGTAGCGGTCTCGCCCGGCGGAGCCCTTCGGTGAGAGTCCACCTGGTCGACGGCACCTACGAGCTGTTCCGTCACCACTTCGGCCAGCCGTCCCACCTCGACGACGCGGGTGTCGAGGTGGCCGCCACCCGGGGCGTGGTCGCCACGCTGCTGGCGATGCTCGCCGACGGGGCCACGCACCTCGGCGTGGCGACCGACCATGTCATCGAGTCGTTCCGCAACGAGATGTGGCCGACCTACAAGTCGAGCGTCGGGGTACCACCCGAGCTGCTCGTCCAGTTTCCCCTTCTCGAGGACGCCATCTCTGCCCTCGGGGTGGTCGTGTGGCCGATGGTCGACGTCGAAGCCGACGACGCCCTGGCCTCGGCTGCCGCCACGTCCGCCGAGGATCTCTCGGTCGAGCAGGTCCTGATCTGCACCCCGGACAAGGACCTGGCCCAATGCGTGGTGGGCGAGCGCGTCGTCCAGCTCGATCGCCGACGGCGGCCCGACGCCGGTCCGCTGCTGACTGACGAGCGCGGTGTCGTGGCCAAGTTCGGGGTGGCCCCCAGCTCGATCCCCGACTACCTGGCGCTGGTCGGAGACTCCTCCGACGGCTACCCGGGCCTGCCCGGATGGGGCGCCAAGTCCACGGCGGCCGTCCTGGCCCGCTACGGGCACCTCGAGGACGTGCCCGAGCTGGCCCTCAGCTGGGACATCACGGTTCGCGGCGGCACCGCCCTGGCCAGCACCCTGGCCGAGCAGCGGGATCTCGCCTTGTTGTTCCGCGACCTGGCCACCCTGCGGGTCGACCCGTCGCTGCTCGAGGACGTGGCCAGCCTGCGGTGGCAAGGCCCCACGCCGGAGTTCGGGCCGCTGTGTCGCCGGCTCGACGCTGACGACCTGCGTCGGCGAGCGGAGTCACTCGCCTCTCGCCGCTGACCTACGGTCCGCCGAACGCCGACGGCAGGGGCCTGGCCGTGGCCTCCGCCAGCAGATCGAGGTAGCGCTCCCGGCTGATCTCGACGGCGCCCAGGCGACCGAGATGAGGCGTCAGCCACTGCACGTCGAGCAGCGTGGCGCCGCCGCTGACCAGGTGCTCCACCAGCGCCACCAGCGCCACCTTGGATGCGTCGCTGCGGCGGTGGAACATCGACTCACCGGCGAAGAAGCCGCCGATGGCGACGCCGTAGAGGCCGCCGGCGAGCAGGTCTTCGCCGCCGGGGCCCTCACCGGGAGCCCAGGCCTCGACACTGTGGGCCCATCCCAGGTGATGGAGGCCCTCGTAGGCCACCGAGATGTCCGGCGTGATCCACCGGCCAGGGCGATCGGGGCTGGCGCAGGCGCGACCCACGGCCTCGAAGGCGGTGTTCACACGCACCTCGAAACGTCGGCAGGACCGGGCCAGCGAGCGACTGACGCGCAGGCCGTCGACGGGGAGGATCGCCCTCGGGTCCGGTGACCACCAGCCCATGACCGGCGGCCGACCCGGAAGATCGAGCGGCATGGGGAACAGGCCGTTGCGGTAGCCAGCGAGCAGCGTGCCCGGCTCCAGGTCGGCGCCCACGGCGACGACGTCGTCGGCCAGCCCGCTACCGCCGACCCTGCGGTGACGATCACGGGCGCTGCCGGGACGCGGAAAGCGCCAGGCAGACGGGGCCGGCTCGATGGGCACGGCCCAGACTCGCGCTTGTAGCCCGTCTGGGGCCCACTCGGGGTCCTCTGACCAGGGGTAACGCTCCCCCCAGCTGCCGAGGTGGTCAGAGCTGCAGCGGCCCCTGCCAGGCAGCGCCGCTCTGAACCGAGTACACCTGGGTGGCACCAGTATTGCCCACCACGAACACATCGGTCTGGTTGGAGATACCGAACTGGTTCGAGGCGGCCAGTCCGGCCCCCGCCGGGGCGAGGCCCGTCGGCGAGATGGCCAGCGGCCCGTGCCAGTTACCTCCGCCCTGGACCCACATGACCTGGGTGGCACCGTTGGTGGCCACCACGAACACGTCGGTCTGGTTGGAGATACCGAACTGGTTCGAGGCCGCCAGTCCCGCCCCCGCCGGGGCGAGGCCCGTCGGCGAGATGGCCAGCGGCCCGTGCCAGCTACTTCCGCCCTGGACCCACATGACCTGGGTGGCACCAGTATTGCCCACCACGAACACATCGGTCTGGTTGGAGATACCGAACTGGTTGGAGACCGCCAAGTGGGCACCAGGCGGAGCCAGCCCCGGGCGGCTGATGTCCAATGGCCCGTTCCAGATGCCCTGTCCTTGCACCCAACGCACTTGGACGGCTCCGTTCGGCGCCACGCTGAACTCGTCGGTCTGGGCTGGCACACCGAACTGGGGCGAAGATGCCACCTGGGTCGGGATGGATGGATGGGGGAGCGTAAAGGCGACTACGTGTCCAGCGGTACCCACGAAAACATTGCTGCCGTCCGCAGCGGGGACCGAGAACTTGAGGGCGCACGACGGGCTGGCTGTTGGTCCACAGTTCGTGCCAAGGGGGGCCGACCAGAGAAGCTGCAAGGTGCCGTTGACCGGAACGGGATTGTAGGCACGGAGGGCTCCGTGCGTGTCGATCGCCCAGAGCGTCGCCGAGCCGGACGTCGTGCCGTCGGAGGTGATGATCGGAGGGCCGGAGCCGAATCCGAACCGCTCCACCGAGGTCCCGGCGACCTTCAGCGCCCCGCCGGAAGTGACCTGATACGCCGTGAGCGGTCCGGAGCACTCGCATGGCTGCTGGTCGCCAGTCATATTGACGGAGCTCATATAGAAGTATCCCCCGTCCCCAGGCCAGACGGCGGCGTGGCTCCAGGCCGCCTGGTTCGGCAGCTCGGAGACCGCGTTGTCGGGGCCGCTGGGTCCCGCCATGCCCCCGAGGTTGTCGCGATCGAGGAGGTAGAGGGCGGTCTTGCTCGGCTGAACCAGGAGATTGGGGTGGTTGGGGACGTTGCCGAAGCCGGTGGGCAAGAGGGTGGGCCCGCCCGCACCGAGGTCGTTGTCTAGGTTCGACAGGCTGAGCGCGTTGAAGGGGGTGAAGCGGTCTGCCTGGTGCAGGTGTCCGCCACTGTCGACGGTGAGGCGCAGGGTCGACTGGCCCAGAGCTCCCTGGGAAGTCGTGCCTGGGCCGGGGCTGGGGACCGACCCGTTCCCTGTAGCGGCAAAGATCGAGGTCCCGTCGGACGCCAGTCCGCCGCCGGACTGCCACACAGCACCCAAGATGTTGCTGCCGGTTTCGGTGGTCCACAACGACACGGCCCCGGTGTTCTCGGAGATTCCGGCGATCCAGCCCTTGTAAGCACCCTTGTCACAGCCGCTACCGAACCCGGCGAAGACTCGGCCGTTCAGCAGGAGCAGTCCGGGCCGCTGGATCTGGACTGTGGGATCGAACGTACTGCTCGGGTCGTTGGAGGCCGGTCCCTGTATGGTTCTCGGAAATCCTGATTGGAGAGCGCCAGTGGCGGCGTTGAACGCAAAAGCACGCCACGCCTTTGAGGCGGGATTGGAGCCGTCCCACGTCAGTGCGGTCAGATACACAATGCCCGTGACGGGAT
>DATBBR010000066.1 GCA_036270875.1 Acidimicrobiales bacterium | reverse complement strand
CACGTCCTCCCAACCACGACGAAGGAGCCGGTCGCGTTCCTCGCCCCCGGGATCCTCGCCTTGGCCGTCATGTCGACAGCCATGGTGAGCCTCGGGATCGCCACCGCCTTCGAGCGCAGCTACGGGGTGCTCAAGCGGCTCGGAACGACGCCGCTCGGTCGCCCGACACTGCTGGCCGCCAAGATCACGGCGATCGCCTTGGTGGAGGTGGTCCAGGTCGCGGTGCTGGTCGCGGTGGCCTTCGGCCTCGGCTGGGACCCCCACGGAGACGTCGTGCCCGGCGTGGTCGCCTTCTTCGCCGCCACCGTGGCCTTCGCCGGTCTGGGCCTGCTCATGGCGGGCACCCTCCGGGCCGAGGTGACTCTCGCGGCCGCCAACGGCCTGTACCTGGTGCTGCTTCTGCTGGGCGGGATGATCGTGCCGCTGTCGAAGCTTCCGGGCGGACTGGCCGACGTCGCCCGCCTGCTGCCGGCCGCCGCCCTGTCGGACTCGCTCTTCCACGCCCTGGGTGTCGGTGGGGGCATCCCACTCGAGTCGTGGCTCGTCCTGCTCGTCTGGGGAGTGGCCGCCCCGGTGGCCGCGGGGCTGACTTTTCGCTGGGAATGAGCGCGCGCTCAGGCCGGACGCCCGGTCAGGCCTTTGAGCCGATCCGCGAGCACCCGCGGGCTGAGCTGGCCCAGGACCGTGCCACTGATGTTGCCCTTGGCGTCGATGAAGACCGTCGACGGCAATCCCCTGAGGTGGTACAGGCTGTCGGCCACCTTGTAGTCGGGATCGACCCCGAGCGCGTAGCTCACCCCGCTCGACCGCACCAGGTCGAGGGCGGCCGGTGTCGAGTCGGAGACGTCGATGCCGACGAAGGCCACGCTCCCACCCACCCGGCGCTGGGCGGCGGATAGCGTCGGGAGCTCGTCCCGGCACGGCGGGCACCACGACGCGAAGAAGTTCATCACCACGGGCCGGCCCCGAAAGTCGCTCAGGCTGATCGTCGAACCCGCCTGGCCCAAGCGGGCGACCGAGAACCCCGGCGCCGCGCCCGGCGGCGCGGCTCGCCCGCTGGTCAGGATGGCACCGATCAGGGCCAGCAGCACGATCAGGGCGAAGGCGAGCGCCCGCCACCGCCATGATCGCAACCAGCCTGGGCCCCGCTTCGGAGCCCGCGCCGGCTCGGGCGCGGGCTGGGCGGTGGCCTTCACCAACCCCACTGCTCAGCGGTGGCGCACCAGCTCGTCCACGGCCATGGCGGAGAAGAGCAGTGTCACGTAGGAGATCGAGTATCCGAACAGGCGCATGGCCGCCGCCGCGGTGCCCGCGCGCAACAGGCGCAACGCATAGGCCACGAACACTCCGCCGAGCACGATCGCGGCGACGATGTAGATCGCTCCCATCCCGGCGATCGGCGCGAAGGCGATCGACACCACCCACAGCGCGACCGTGTAGGCGAGAATCTGGCGGGCCGTCCGGGTGAACGAGGTGACGACCGGAAGCATGGGGACCTCGGCGGCTGCGTAGTCGTCCCGGTAGCGCATGGCGAGGGCCCAGAAGTGCGGAGGGGTCCAGACGAAGATCACCACGAAGAGCACCAAGGGCGCCCAGGCGAGGCGACCGGTGACCGCAGACCACCCGACCAGTGTCGGTACGGCTCCAGCGGCGCCACCGATGACGATGTTCTGGCTCGAGGTCCGCTTGAGCCAGACGCTGTAGACGAAGACGTAGAAGAGGGTGGCGCTCAGGGCCAGCACGGCGCTGAGGAGGTTGACGAACGTCCACAGATCGGCGAAGGCCACCACCTCGAGGCCGGCGGCGAAGACCAGCGCCGCTCGGGGGGTGACGATCCCCGTTACCAGCGGCCGGTCGCGCGTGCGGCGCATCACCTTGTCGATGTCGCGGTCGACGTACATGTTGGCGGCGTTGGCGCCGCCTGCGGCCAGGGCGCCGCCGACGAGGGTGGTCAGGACGAGCCACCCCGACGGCAGCCCCCGCGCCGCCACGACCATGGTGGGCACCGTCGTGACCAGGAGCAGCTCGACGATCCTCGGCTTGGTCAGAGCGAGGTAGCCCCGGAGGCGAGCGATCGAGGTGGTGGGGGCGAGGACCGCCATGGAGCCTCGACAATACGACGGCCCTGTCAACCGCTCAAAAGCGGCTCCGGGGGGTCGCGGGGCCGGTCGTCCCGGTCCCGATGTGTCGGTTGGGGGGCGCAGCCCTAGCATCGGGCCCAGTGTCAGGCACGGCCCGCACCACCGCAGACGCTCGCTGGCGCCTCACTCCCGGCGCCTACCGCCGCGTC
This sequence comes from Acidimicrobiales bacterium, assembly GCA_036270875.1. Classification (NCBI taxonomy): domain Bacteria; kingdom Bacillati; phylum Actinomycetota; class Acidimicrobiia; order Acidimicrobiales; species Acidimicrobiales bacterium. The sequence continues at coordinate 6,623 of DATBBR010000066.1, read as the reverse complement.
ACCCTGGCCGCCGTGATCGCCCTGTCGCTCATCGTGGTGACCGGCGGCGCCGTCCGCCTGACCGGGTCGGGGCTGGGTTGCCCCGACTGGCCGACCTGCACAGGCCACCGCATCGTCGCGGCCTGGAGCCTCCACCCGATGATCGAGTTCACCAACCGGGTCATCACCGTGGCCGTGACCGCCGCCGTGGTGGCGGCGGTGCTCGGTGCCCTGGTGCGCCAGCCTCGGCGTCGCGACCTGCTGTGGCTGTCGAGCGGGCTCGTCGCCGGGGTCCTCGCTCAGATCGTGCTGGGTGGCCTCACGGTGCTGTACAAGCTGGACCCTCCGTGGGTGATGGGCCACTTCGTGCTCTCCTTCGCCGTGCTCGCCGATGCCGTGGTGCTCCATTACCGGGCCGGCCGACACGACACACCGGGCCGGCCCGTCGTCAGCCGCGACCTGGTCAGGCTGGGGAGCCTCGTCCTGGCCACCGTGGGGGTGGTCGTGATCCTGGGTACAGCGGTGACCGGCAGCGGGCCCCACAGCGGCGACATTCACGCCAAGCGCCTGCCCTTCCACTTCCAGGGAGTCGCCGAGCTCCACTCGAGCGTCGTCATGGTGCTGGTGGGCCTCTCCATCGCCACCCTGTTCGCCCTGCACCACGCCCGCGCCCCGGCCGGTGTCCAGCGCCGGGCGAGGATCGTCCTCGGGGTGATCGCCGCCCAGGCCGCCATCGGCTACACCCAGTACTTCACCCGCGTTCCCGCAGCGCTGGTGGCCATGCACCTGGCCGGGGCCACCGCCTTGTGGATCGCTGTCCTGCGCTACCGGCTCGGACTCTTCACGCACCCGGCCCCTGAGGGACGCCCGCTCGAGGAACCCGCCCCGGGGGAGCTCGCCGAGAACGTGCTGGCCGGCGCCTGACCAGCTGTCCGGGGGCTCTCAGCCGCCGCTCGGGGGTTCCCTGACGCCCGCCGAGAGGGCAGACTTTGGGCATGGCGAGAGCGGCGAGCGGGGTGGGTCCGGGCGGGGCGGCGGACGCCGTGACCACGGCCACGGCCGTGCCCGACACGCTGCCGACCGAGATCGAGCAGCCCAGCGAGGACACCAGTGTCAAGACCGACCGGCCGTGGATCGTCATCGTCTGGAACGACCCGATCAACCTCATGTCGTACGTCACCTTCGTCCTCCAGAAGCTCTTCGGCTACAGCAAGGCCAAGGCCACCAAGCTGATGCTGGACGTACACCACAAGGGCCGAGCGATCGTCTCGAGCGGCTCCCGCGAGCGGGCGGAGCTCGATGTGTTCCGCCTCCACGAGCACGGGTTGTGGGCGACCATGGAGCACCAGCAATGAGGTCGGCGTGAAGCACGGCCGCCGCCTTCGCCGCACCAAGGCGGGCAACTACCAACTGCGACTGTCGAAGGCGGAGCGGGATCTGCTGCGCTCGCTCCCTGGCCAGGTGCGCGACCTGATCGACTCGACCGATCCCGCCGACCCGAGCGTTCGGCGTCTCTTCCCGCCGGCCTACCGCAACGAGGAGAAGGCTGAGGCCGACTACCAGAGCCTCATGCACGACGACCTCCTCGAGCACCATCGCCAGGCCCTCATCGTGATGGAGGAGACCATCGACGCCGACCGACTGGAGGAGGAGCAGGTGGTCAGCTGGCTGTCGGCGCTCAACGAGCTCCGCCTCGTGCTCGGCACCAACCTCGAAGTGAGCGAGGGCATCGAGCCCGTGAACCCGAGGGATCCGCGGGCCCCCGGTCTGGCCCTGTACGGCTACCTCAGCTGGCTCGAGGAGCAGGTGGTCGAGGCCCTGGCGGCCTCGCTCTAGTCCGGCTCGCCCGGGGGCGCCACGTCGGTCGCGGCGCGCTCTGGCGCCGTGTGGTCGAGGGCGAGCGGGCTGAGCGGGCAAGTACCTCTGTTTCACCTTTGGTCGAAAGAGGGTGCCGCGGGGGCCGTCACCCGACCGGCTTTCGACGCAAGGTGGAACAACAGGTATGTGCCGAGGCCGGGCTCCTTACAGGCCCGAGGGATAGTAGATGGCACCGGCTGAGCCGGGACCCGTGTGGGCGCCGACGCTGGGCCCGATCCGGTACCGGACCACCTCGAGCACCTCCGGCGCGTCGACCAGGGCGTCCTCCAGGGCGTGCCACAACGGGGCCGCCCCGGCGTCGGCGATCCCCAGGCCGACCCGAAGATCGGTGCCGCCGCCGAGGACGGCACTGGCCATGACCCGCGCCGCCTCCTCCATGGTGGCGACCTCGCCCACAGGCACCATCCGCCCCTCGGCCAGTGTGAGCACCGGAATGGCGGTGACGCCGCTCGACGGCGACTCCGTGAGCCTCCCCCCGCTGCGGGCCAGCTCCAAGGCCCCGACCACGAACACGTTGCCCGTCCGCGCCGCCACCGCCTCGGCCACCGACGCCGCCGCCTCGGCGTCGGCGCCCTTGGCCAGCGCATCGGCAGCCTCCCAGACGCAGCACGCCACCCCGAAGGACGCCGTCCCGGTGTCGACGAGCCGCACGGGGACGCCGGCGCCCCTGGACGCCACAAAGGCGGCATCGAGTGTGCTCGACACCGATGATCCGATGTGGATCGAGATGATCTCGGTCGCACCACGGGCCTCCAACGCCTCGTAGGCCAGCATGAAGCGTCCCGGCGCCGGCGCCGCGGTCGCCACCTGCGTCACGCCCGGCACGAAGCGGGCGTAGAAGCCGTCGGCGTCCAGATCGACGCCTTCGAGGAAGTCCTCACCATCGAGTGTCACCGTCAGGGGCACGACCTCCACCCCATAGCGCTCGATCAACTCGGCTGGCAGCTGGGCGTTCGAATCGGTGCACAGCCCGATCACGTTCGCGCCTCTCCCTACCCAGCAGTGCCGGGAGTGCCGGAAGCAACCCTGGCCGCGGTGGCGAAGCGGTACAGGATGACGGCGCTGCTGGCCGCGGCGGCGAGCGGCAGGGCGACCGTCGGCCGAGGCCCCCACAGGTTGGGCCATCCTGTCCGCCACCACAGGATGGCGCCCCCGACCCACGCGCCCGACGAGAGCAGGGTGGCCGCCGCCGCCCGACGCCGCCAGGGTCCCGCCGAGCTGAGCGCGGCGACGGCGAGGTCGATCGGAAAATAGGCTGGGAACGTCGCCAGGCACTGTCCCACGCTGGCCGCCACCCCCTTGCCCCCCTTGAACCTGCTTGCGACCGGGAAGCAGTGACCTATCACAGCTGCGGTACCGCCGAGATGGGACCCGGTCCCGCCGGCCACAGCCCGACCGACCGCGCATGCGAGCGCGCCTTTGGCCACGTCGGCCGCCAGCACCGCCGTGCCCCAGCCTCCGCCCAACACCGTCATGGCGTTGACAGCACCCGGGTTGCCGGAGCCCGTCATCCGCAGGTCGGTTCCGCCGCCGGTTGCCAGGCGGGTGGCCACGTCCGCCGACGGCAGCCCGCCCAGGGCGTACCCGGTGAGGGCGGCTCCGGCCAGGCGGGCCGCTCCGGCCATCGGAGCACGTCGCGCCGCTCGGCCGCCTCCCATCGAAGGACCACCCTACTGCCGTGTCCGCGCCGCATTGCCGGTAGGTACAAGATGGTCGCCCTATGGCGTCGCCGAGCCTGACCGAGCCGATGCGCGTGCTGATGGTTTCCTCGCGGCTGACCGGCCCCCGCCGCCGGGCCCTGGCCGCCCTGGCAACCGGGGGGGTCGATGTCACCCGGACCGACGTGATGCCGATGGCCTCGGATCTCCCGTCACCCGACCGATATGACGCCGTGGTGGTGGACGGCGGCACCGGGGGGCTGGCCTCGGACTGGCTGACGGCCCTCTACCGCCACGTCGAAGCGGGGGCGTCGCTGCTCCTCATCGGCGGCGACGACCGAACGGGCCGGCGCGACCCCGCAGGCCCCACCGTCACCGCGCCGCTCGCCGAGTGGTTCGTCAAGGTCGTCTCGCCGACGAGCGTGCTGGCCCAGCGGGTGCCCGAGGAGTTCCCGGTCGTGGACCGCCTCCAGCTGCTGACCCTGGCACCCTCGGCGCAGGTGTGCCTGTCCGTGAGCGTGGGCTTCGCGGATCGGCCCGCGCTGACCGAGACGGCCCTCGGCCGCGGGCGAGTGGTGAGCTCGGGCCTGGGCAACACCGAGGAGGCACTGGAGAACAACGAGCTGGCGACCGTGCTGCGCCGCGCTCTGCGACGCCTCGCCGCGCCGGACCGCGGCAGCAGACCCATCGGGCTCGCCGTCGTCGGGTACGGCCCCTACGGCGGAATGGGCTACCTGCACGGCGCCGCCGCCCAGGCCACCCCCGGGCTCGAGCTCGTCGCCGCCTGCGACGAGAGCACCGATCGGCGCAAGGCGGCCGAGGCCGAGTTCCCTGGAGTTCGCACCTACCCGACGGTGGCCGAGCTGGCCCGTGACGACGACGTCGAGGTGGTCGTCGTCGCCACCCCTCCGGTGTCGCACGCCCGCATCACGCTCGAGCTGCTGCGCGCCGGCAAGCACGTGGCTTGCGAGAAGCCCCTGTGCCTCACCGTGGCCGATGCCGACGACCTGCTGGCGACGGCGCGTGCCCATCACCTGAGTCTCACGGTCAACCAGAGCAGGCGATGGGACACCGACTTCATGGCCATTCGCCGGGTCGTCGGCGCCGGACTGCTGGGCGAGGTGTTCAACATCGAGACGTTCGTCGGGGGCTTCGAGCACCCTTGTCGGGCCTGGCACTCGGAGGCCTCGGTCTCGGGAGGCACGGTCTTCGACTGGGGCTCGCACCACCTCGACTGGATGCTCCTTCTGATGGAGGACATGCCATCGGTCGTCCACGCCCACGGCCACAAGCGGGTCTGGCACGACGTCACGAACCTCGACCAGCTGCGCGTCGGGCTCCGATGGAGCGACGGTCGGGAGGCGGAGTTCGTCGACAGCTCGGTGGCTGCCATCAGGCGGCCCAAGTTCTACCTGCAGGGCACGGCGGGAACGCTGGCCGGCTGGTACCGGCCGTTGACCTTCGAGCGCCTCGAGCCCGGGGTCGGCTATGTGGCCGAACGGGCGCACCACGCCGAGGCGCCAGCCGAGCTCACCTTGGCCCGGTACGAGAGCGGCGGTGGCGTGAGCGAGACCCGCCTCCCGCTGTCCGCCCCCCAGCCCTTCGCCTTCCATCGCAATCTCGCCGACCACCTCGCGCTCGGCGAGCCGCTGGCGGTCACCGCCGACTCGATTCGCAACGTCGTCGTCCTTCTCGAAGCCGCCCACCGATCATCCGAGCGCGGCGGGGCCCCGATCGAGGTGGCGCCACGCTGACCGAAGCGGTCCCGGAATGGCCGTTCCAACCGGGACGTTGGCCACGGGTGTGACCCGCCTCCTCACGATCATGGGCTCGGGGGAGACGAGCCCCACCATGGTGAAGATGCACCGCCAGCTCCTGGGCCGCCTGGGTAGGCCGCCCGTGCCTGCCGTGCTGTTGACCACGCCTTTCGGCTTTCAGATGAACGCGTCGGACGTGGCCGCCAAGGCGGTCGAGTACTTCCGTGAGAGCGTCCAGGCGGAGCTCCAGGTCGCCGACATCCGGTCGTCCGCCGATACCGACACCGTCCGCAACGAGACGATGCTGGCCCGGCTCGGGGACGCCAGGTACGTCTTCGCCGGACCGGGCAGCCCGAGCTACGCCTTGCGCCAATGGACCGGAACGGTCGTCCCGCAGCTGTTGGCGGACAAGCTCGCCCTCGGCGGGGCGGTCACCTTCGCCAGCGCCGCGGCCCTCACACTGGGGGTGTCGACCGTGCCCGTCTACGAGATCTACAAGGTGGGGGCCGATCCGTTCTGGCTCGAAGGGCTCGACCTCCTCGCCGCAACCGGGCTACGCGCCGCCGTGATCCCGCACTACAACAACACCGAGGGCGGTAACCACGACACCCGCTACTGCTACCTCGGCGAGCGCAGGCTGGCCGCCATGGAGCGCGACCTGCCCGACGACACGTTCGTCCTCGGTGTCGACGAGCACAGCGCGTTGGTGATGGACCTCGAGGGTGGAGACGCCACCACGGCGGGGCTGGGCGTGGTCACCGTGCGGTCCCGTGGGCGCTCGACGGAGATCCCGTCAGGGACGACCATCGCCATCTCCGAGATCGCCGATCTGGCCGCCGAACGCCCGGCTCGATCCGGACGCCGGCGTGCTGGCGAACGGACCGCGGCGGAGGAACCGGTCGGGGCCGTGGCCCCTGACGTCGGCTCGTCCGGGTCGCCGCTGATGGACTCGGTACGTGCCCACGAGGAGGCGTTCGCCTGCGCTGTGGCCGAACGGGACGTCGAGTCGGCCGTGAAGGCCGTCCTGGATCTCGACCAGGAGCTGCAAGCCTGGTCCCGCGACACGCTCCAGTCCGACGAGCTGGACCGCGGACGGGCCGCGTCGCGCGCCATGGTGGTGCGGTTGGGCCAGCTGGCGGAGGTGGGGGCGCGGGACCCTCGCCAGGTGGTCGGCCCGTTCGTGGAGGCCGTGCTCGGCTTCCGGGCCGAGGCCCGCGCCGATGGGCGCTGGCACGATGCCGACGTCGCACGGGACCGGCTGGCCGAGCTCGGCGTCGAGGTGAGAGACGGTCCGAACGGTACCGAGTGGGTGCTGACCGGCGAGCCGGGTAGGCCAGCCTGCTAGGCTCGC
>DATBBR010000065.1 GCA_036270875.1 Acidimicrobiales bacterium | reverse complement strand
CTCGGCATCATGCAGCCGGTCCTCGCCGCCCTGGGCGCCGCGCACCGCGCGGGCCTGATCCACCGGGACGTCAAGCCCGAGAACGTGCTGCTCACCGACGACGGCCAGGTGAAGGTGGCCGACTTCGGTATCGCCAGGGCCGCCAACACCGAAGGCGACCTGACCCAGACCGGCGCCGTGATGGGCACCGCCACCTACTTCTCCCCCGAGCAGGCCCAGGGCGACGACGTGGACGCCCGCAGCGACGTCTACTCCCTCGGGGTCGTGTTGTTCGAGATGGTCACCGGCCGTCCGCCCTTCGTCGGCGACAACCCCCTCGCCGTCGCCTACAAGCACGTGCGCGAGATGCCGCCGCTGCCGCGCCAGTTCGACCCGGCGATCCCACCCGCCTTCGACGCCATCGTGCTCCAGGCCATGGCCAAGATGCCCCAGGACCGGTACGCCAGCGCCGACGAGCTGCGCGGCGATCTCCTTCGGTTCCAGCACGGTCAGACGGTCATGGCCTTCCCCCCGACGATGTCCGCGACCCGGCTGCAGGACGGCACCATGGCGGGACCGCCCACCGGGCGCACCGCCGTCATCTCACCCACGGCGATGCCGCCACAAGCCCGACGCCGAGGACGCCGCCGCGAAGCCCTCGCCGTGCTGGCCCTGTTGCTGGCCGCGCTCGGCGTCATCCTCTACTTCCTGCTTCGATCCAGCGGATCGCCAGCAAGCTTCGCCGTCCCGAACGTCGTCCTCCAGCCGGTCGGCACCGCGACCCAGACGCTGCAGGGCGACGGGCTCAAGGTGGCCACCCAGGACGTGCAGCCGGCCTTCGGCTTCGGACCGGGCACGGTCCTCGACCAGTCTCCGAAGCCTCCCAGCAAGGTCTCGAAGGGCAACACGGTGACCCTCAAGGTGGTGATGACACCCGCCCAGGTGAACGTGCCCGACGTGACGGGCCAGGATGTCGGCACCGCGACCAACACCCTGCAACAGGCAGGCTTCACGGTGAGCCAGCAGTCGCGCCAGTCGAACCAGACCGCGGGCACTGTCATCGATCAGAGCCCGTCGGGCAACAGCCAGGCGGCCCAGGGATCGAAGGTGACCCTGACGGTCTCCAGCGGCCCCGCCCAGATCACCGTGCCCGACGTGGTGGGAGAAGACCAGGCCACGGCGGCCAACCGCCTGGGCAGCGCCGGGCTCACCCTCGGGAGCGTCGCCAACCAGCCCTCGGCCACGGTCCCCAGCGGCAGCGTCATCAGCACCAGCCCCTCCCCCGGGGCCAAGGTGAACCCGGGTTCGACAGTCAACCTGGTCGTCTCGAGCGGTCAGCCCCCGAACCAGGCCCAGGTTCCCGACGTGACGGGTCAGACCCAGGGCCAGGCCAAGGCCGCCCTGACCGCGGCCGGGTTCACTCCGCAGGCGTCGGCGCAGCCGGTGAGCGATCCCGCCCAGAACGGGGTCGTGTTGAGCCAGAACCCGCCCGGCGGCACCACGGCCAACCAAGGGTCAGTGGTGGCGTTCACCGTGGGCAAGTTCTCCGGCGCCGGCGGCGCCACGAGCACGAGCACGCTCGTCCCGAGATGACCTCACCACGGCGCCGCAGCGGACGCACAACGCCACGGTCCGCCGACGTCCACGGCGGCGGGATCGCCGGGCGGCTGCCGGGGCGCCGCACGCCCAAGTCCGGCCGCACGACCGAGCGGAAGTCCCGGCGCACCACCGAGCGGAAGTCCGGGCGCTACACCCCCCCGGTCCCGAGGGCCAAGAAGGTCAGCCCGCGTTGGGTGCCGGTCGTGATGCTGGCCACCCTCATCCTGGGCGTGGTCGTGGTGGTGATCAACTACCTGGGCGTGCTGCCCGGCGGGGCCTCCAACTGGTACCTGCTGCTCGGCCTGGGCCTCATCGCCGCCGGGTTCGTCACCGCGACCCAGTACCGCTGAGCGCCATCAGCGCGTCACCGTACTTACACTGGTGTGATCTTTCCCACAGACTTGTCCACAGTCTGTGGATAGAGCGATCAGCCCAGGCGCTCGATGATCATGGCGTTGGCCATGCCGCCGCCCTCGCACATCGTCTGGAGCCCGTAGCGACCGCCCGTGCGCTCCAGCTCGTTGACCAGCGTCGCCAGCAGCTTGGCTCCGGAGCAGCCGAGGGGATGTCCGAGGGCGATGGCGCCGCCGTTGACGTTGACCCGGTCCATGTTCGGGTGGTGCTCCTTCTCCCAGGCCAGGACCACCGACGCGAAGGCCTCGTTGATCTCCACCAGGTCGATGTCGGCGAGGCTCATCTTGGCCCGCTCGAGCACCTTGGAGGTCGCCGGGATCGGACCGGTGAGCATGGTGACCGGGTCCACGCCGGCGAGCGCGAAGGTGTGGAACCGGGCCCGCGGCGTGAGTCCGAGACTGGCGGCCCGCTCCTCACTCATGATCAGGGTAGCGGCGGCGCCATCGGTGATCTGTGAGGAGTTGCCGGCGGTGACCTTGCCGTCATCCTTCTTGAAGGCGGGCTTGAGCTGGGCGAGGGACTCGACCGTGGTGTCGGGGCGGATGCCCTCGTCGGTGTCGACGATCTCGTCGGTGTCGTTGCCGTCGTCGTCCTTGATCGCGACCGGCACGATCTCCCGCTCGAAGCGGCCCTCGGCTGTCGCCCGGGCAGCCCGCTGCTGGCTGGTGGCACCGAAGCGGTCGAGGTCCTCCCGCGACAGCCCCCACTTGTCGGCGATCAGCTCGGCCGAGATGCCCTGCGGTACCAGCCCGCCGACCGAGGCGTACCGGGCCATCATCCTGGGCCCGAAGGGGGCGCCCAGTCCGGGAACGACGGAAGCCCCCATGGGCGTCCGCGTCATGCACTCGACGCCGGCTGCCACCACGACGTCGTAGGCCCCGGCCATGACCCCCTGGGCGGCGAAGTGGGCGGACTGCTGGGACGAGCCGCACTGGCGATCGACGCTGGTGGAGCACACCGACTCGGGGAACCCGGCGGCGAGCACGGCGTTGCGACCGATGTTGAGCCCCTGCTCCCCGACCTGCATGACACAGCCCATGACGACGTCGTCGATGACACCGGGATCGAGATCGTTGCGTTCGACCAGCGCCCTCAGGGTCTCCGCCGCCAGGTCGACGGGATGCCAACCCCGGAGCTTGCCGTTTCGCTTCCCCCCGGCGGTGCGGACGGCATCGACGATGACAGCGCTAGGCATGGAACGCTCCTCTTCTTCCTCAGGTCTTGTCGGCCCCAAGACTAGACCGGACGGTCAAGGATACGGGCCGGCAGTACGGTTGGCGCCCGTGAGGAACATGGACCGCTGGCTGGGCGATGGCGGCATGGCTGTGATCGGCGCCGTCGGGGGCCGGTTCGAGGAGTACGGCGCCGACGGAGCGGGTGGCGGATGGTCGGCGGCCGCCTGGGAACCCACGCCGCTGGCGTGCAACCCGCAGGGGATCGTGCAGGCCGGTGTGCACTCGGTCCTGCTCGACGCGGCGATGAACTTCGCCGTCAACGCGGGACTGGACGGACGGGACCGGAGCCAGGCGACCCTGGAGATGAAGACCGAGACCATGCGGGCCGCTCGGGCCGGAGACACGCTGGGAGTTCGCGGTGAGGTGGTGCGCATGGCCCGGCAGGTGGCCTACGTCGAGGCGACCGTGCGGGACGCCGAAGGCCGCCTCGTGAGCCGCTCCACCGGGACCTTTCTGCTGCATCGGGAAGAGTAGGCCGGTGGGCGCGCACCGCGAGGCGGCCGGGCTGCTGGCCCTGGTCGAGACCACACCGGGCCCGTGGCCGGCGATCGCCGACGCCGTCGAGGCAGCCGGCGGCACCGCCCCGCTCGTGGCCGCCAGGTCCGAGACCGCCGAGTCGGCCGAGCGCTGGTGGTCCGTCCTCGACCGCCTGTTCGCCGACGACCCGGAGCTCGCGGTCGTCACGGTTCTCGACGACGGCTACCCGGCCAACCTGGCCCAGGTGTACAACCGGCCGCCGTTCCTGTTCCTCCGCGGCCGGCTGGAACCTCACGACGAGCGGTCGGTCGCCATCGTGGGCACCCGGCAGCCATCCGACGACGGCCGCAGGACAGCCCGGGACCTGGCCGCGGCGCTGGCCGAGGCCGGTGTGACCGTCGTCTCCGGTCTGGCTCGCGGTCTCGACACCGACGCCCATACCGCGGCCCTGGCGGCCGGGGGGCGGACGATCGCCGTGCTGGGCAGCGGGATCCGGCGCATCTACCCGCCCGAGAACACCGATCTCGCCCTCCGGATCGGTCGGTCGGGGGCCGTGGTGTCGCAGTTCTGGCCCGACGCGCCACCCTCGCGAACCTCGTTTCCTCGACGCAACGTCGTCACCAGCGGCATCGCCCTGGGCACGGTGGTGGTCGAGGCGGCAGCAACCAGCGGGGCCCGGATGCAGGCGCGACTGGCCCGAGAGCACGGGCGGCCGGTCTTCCTCGTCGAGTCCCTCGTCCACTCCGAGCCCTGGGCATCGGCGCTCGTCGACGAGGGCGGGGCGACCGTCGTCGGGGGGGCGGGCGACCTGCTGCCGGCGCTCGATCGGCTCGTCGCGGACCCCGGTCCGATCCCGGAGGAGCGCGGGTCCTCCAGACAGATCCGGTTCCTCTGACCTGACGCCCCTGCGATGCCGAGCGTGCACGAGGTGAGCGGGCCCCTGGCCAGGTTCTGCCGACCGGTGCCCGCCCGGGGACCCGGTGTCTGCGCCATCTGCCACGGCTGCACCCGGCCTGGGTTCTCCACCTGCTACAGCTGCGCCCACGTGACCGGGCAGGTGCGCCGACCGTGCCACCAGGTCGTCCCGATGAGCCTGTACGCGATCCCTAGCGGGCTGCACACGACGCTGAGGAGCTACAAGGACGGCGGTGCGGCTGACGGCCGCCGCCGGCACACCGCGTTCGTGGCGTCGCTGTTGGCTCGATTCCTCTTCGACCACGGCGACTGCCTGCGCCGCGGTCGAGTCGGTGGATGGGACTTCATCACGACCGTGCCCTCCACCGGCCGGCCGGGCCCCCACCCCCTCGAGGGGGCGCTGAGCATGGTGCCCTGGTTGGCGGCCCAGCATCGGGAGACTCTCGTCCGCGGCAGCGGAGCCATTGGGCACAACGTCGCGTGCGACACCGGCTTCGTCGCCCTTCCGGACGTCGGGGGCGCTCGGGTCCTGGTGGTGGACGACACGTTCACGACGGGAGCGCGGGCCCAGAGCGCCGCCTCCGCGCTCGCGCTGGCCGGCGCCAGGGTCGTCGCCGTGGTGCCCATCGGGAGGGTGATCGACCCCGGCCACGGCGAGCACGCGCTGGCGTACTGGACGAGCCGTTCCCGTGAGGCGTTCGACTTCGGGCGCTGCTGCCTGGAGGAGTGAGCGGCGCCGTCAGGCCGTGACCTGAGCCTCGCCGATCTGCACGACGTTCGTCGGGCTGAGCCGCGTGAACCACACCAGCACGTGGGAGCCCTGCCGACCGTGCAGCGGCACGACCGCTCGAGCAGGCGCGTTGGTGACCGTGGCCGTCGGCTGCCCCCAACCCGAGAGCTGCGACGGGGACGAGCTCGCGACGTAGACGCTGACGTTGTACTGGGGTGTCGGGCTCGTGAGCACCAGGTCCTGGAGCTGGCGGCTCTGGTCCAGGGTGAGCACGAAGCCCACACCCGGCTTCAGGCCGCCGAACTCTCGACTGCCATAGAACTCGGTGTGCCAGGTCGTGCTGGGGTCGCCGTCAAAGAGGTGGGCGAGGTCACCATCGTCCTCGACGCCGTCACCCGGAGGGGGATCGAATGCCGTGGCGCGGGCCACGACGACCGGAGTGCCGTGGGTGCCCGACGGCGTGCCCTGTGAGCTCGTCGATCCGCTGCGCGTGCTGGAGCCGTCCAGGTGGGCGATGAGAACAGCCGCGACCACGGCGGCGGCGAGGGCGATGGCGAGGGCGACCAGCGGGACCAGACGCCGTCTCGACCGGCGCCGCCCCGTCGGAGGCCCGGTTGCCGGTGGGGCCGGAGGCGCGTCGAACGCCTGCGTCCCCATCGGGCGCGGTCGCTCACCGAGGGGGGGCGGCCAGCCCGGTTCTGCCGGGTCGAGGCGGCCGCGATCGGTGGGCGTGGTGCCGATCGCACCCGTCGGCGCCCACGGCTCGGCCGGGTCGGCGGTCGTGGGCGGGCGGTCGTGTCGCCGCTCGGCGCCGATGGGAACCGGGCGGGACCAGGCGCGGTCGACCTCGGTTGCCGGGCCGCGGTCAGGGGCACGATACGGGCCCGTCCACGCTGTGCCTCGGGACAGCGCGACACCGAGCTCCTCGGCGCTGGCAAAGCGGTGCTCAGGCGACTTGGCCAGTGCCGTGAGAACGACGGCCTCGAGCCAGGGGGGCACGAGGTTGGACACGCTCCGGGGGGCCGGCGGCTCGGCCCGCATGTGCTGGAGGGCGAGGGCGAGCTCGTTGTCGGCCTGGAACGGAGGACGCCCGCAGATCATCTCGTAGAGCACCACGCCGAGCGAGTAGATGTCGCTCCTGCGATCCGGGAGTCCCCCCTCGACCTGCTCGGGGGCGAGGTAGCGGGCCGTTCCGAGCGCCGTGCCCGTCTGTGTCATGTCGTCGCCGATGGCCGCCTTGGCGATGCCGAAGTCGGCCACCTTCACCATGTTGTCCTGGCCGATCAGGATGTTGGCCGGCTTGATGTCGCGATGGATCACCCCCTGTCGATGGGCGTACTCCAGCGCGCTCGCCACCTGCCCGGTGATGGTGACGGCCCGATCGACGGGCAGCGGACGATCGGGCACGAGGAGCTGGCGGAGGCTCGGACCGTCGACCCGCTCCATCACGATGAAGTTGTCCTCGGCGTCGGTGCCGGTGTCGAAGATGGCGACGATGTTGGAGTGGCTCAAGCGCGCCGCGGCCACGGCTTCGCGACGAAAGCGCCGACGGAACGCCTCTTGCCGACCGAGATGCGGATGGGGCAGCTTGACGGCGACACGCCGCGCCAGGAGGACGTCGTGGCCCTCCCAGACCTCTGCCATCCCCCCCTTGGCGATGAACTCGATCAGGCGGTAGCGGCCGGCAAGAACACGGGAAACCCAGGGGCGCTCCGCATCGGTGCGCTCGCTCACCGGACCAAGCTAGCCGCCCGGCGGCGTGCGCAAGACATCAACCCCTGCCGTCAGGGACCGGCAACGCCGGTGGCGGCAGCTCGTCCATGCTGCACCCGGAGACGTTGTCGGCGCACGTCTCGCACTCGAGCTCGAGGGTCGCATGGGCGATGTGAAAGCCGTCGGCGATCGCCCGCCTGACCTCGACTCCGGTGGCCTGCGCCTCTTCCAGCGTGGGGTGCCCGGAGAGAACCAGGTGAGCCGACAGGGCCCGAATCTCCGCTGACAGGCTCCAGACGTGGAGGTCGTGAACGCCGTCGATGCCGCGAACCTCAGCCATGGCGCGCTCGAGGTCTCCGACGTCGAGGCCGTACGGAGCCGATTCCAGCAGGACGTCGGTGGTCGAACGGAGCAAACCGACCGCTCCCCACGCGATCAGGGCCGCGATCCCCAGCCCGACCGCCGGGTCCAGCCAGGCGAAGCGGCCGGTGATGAGGATGACCGATCCGGCGACCACCACCCCGAGCGAGGCGAGGGCGTCGCCGCCCATGTGGAGCACCGCAGTGCGAACGGTGAACGTGTCCCTGCTGCTCCTGTCCCAGAGGACCATGGCGGCGATGGCGTCGACGAGCAGGGCGACGGCCGCCACCACGACCATGGGGGCGCCCTGCACCGGCTGGGGACTGAAGAACCGGTGCACGCTCTCGGCCGCCACCAGCACGGTGACCACGCAGATGGCCCCGGCATTGGCCTGGGCCGCGAGCACGGTGGAGCGGTGATAGCCGTACGACCGCTCCCGGGTCGGGGGCCTCCTCGACAGGTAGACGGCGAGCAGTGAGAGACCCAGGCCTGCTCCGTCGACCAGGTTGTGACCCGCGTCGGCCAGCAAACCGACCGAATGTGCCCCGAACCCGGCGACCGCCTGCGCGGCGACGATCCCCAGGTTCAGCACCAGAGCGACCGTCAGGCGGGTCCGGAGGGTCACTCTCACAGGGTAAAGGAGCCGGGGACCTGGTGAAGCGGGGCGCCGGGTGGGGCTGCCAATCCGGCCACAGCGCGGCCAGACTGGAGGCGCTTGACGTCGATCGCCAACCACATCCTCTCCCTGCACGGCCCCGTCGTGTACGGGCTCGTCGCCGCCCTGGCCTTCGGCGAGGCGGCGGTGCTGCTGGGCTTCGTCCTGCCGGGCGAGACGGCGGTCATCCTGGGCGGGGTGATCGCGTCGCAGGGCAACGTCAACGTGGTGGTGATGATCGTCGTGGCCGCCGCTGCGGCCATCGCCGGAGACTCGGTCGGCTACGAGGTCGGACGCCTCATCGGGCCCCGACTGCTGTCGATCCGCCCCCTGCGGCGCCGCCAGGCCGGGGTCGAGAAGGCCCGGGAGTTCGTCAGGCGCTGGGGGGCCTGGGCCGTGGTCCTGGGCCGGCTCACGGCGTTCCTCCGGGCGGTGGTCCCCGGCCTGGCCGGGATGGGGGGCATGCACTACCCCCGGTTCCTCGGGGCCAATGCCATCGGCGGGATCATCTGGGCCACGGGCTTCACGCTGCTCGGCTACTTCCTCGGCAACACCTACAAGAGGTTCCTGTCGACGTCGACCTGGGCGGCAGCCGGGTTCGTCGCCCTCGTCGTCATCGTCCTCGTCGGGCTGCGGGTGCGCAGCCACTACCGCGAGCGTCGGTTGGAGTCAGAGGCCGGGGCTGACAAGGACTGATCGTGGCTGGCCCGCCCGCTCCTCGACGCGGAAGGCTCGATGGGGCAGCATGCTGGACGTGAACCTCGACCGGTCCCGGTTCCTGGGCGGCCTCGGCGGCGCCGTC
>DATBBR010000064.1 GCA_036270875.1 Acidimicrobiales bacterium | reverse complement strand
CCTCGTAGACCCACACGTCGGTACCGTCAGGCTTCTTCACGCTCCTGGGCGCCAGGTCCTTCAACTTGGCCGGGAGGTGGTTGGCGAACATGTCCGGCGGCTCGACGGTGTGGTCGTCGACACTGACCAGGATGAGGTCCTCGGTGCGCATCGGCGTCTCCCCTCATGCGAATCTCTGACGCTGGCGTCAGCCTAGCTCTTGTGGCTCCGCCAGCGTCTGCTGTAGGGCGCGGCGGTCGACCTTCTCCATGGGCGTGCGGGGGAGGGCGTCGACCACGTCCACGGCTTCGGGGAGCTTGTAGGCGGCCAGACGGGAAGCGGCGAAGGCCCGCAGCTCCGCGAGCTCGGGCCCGCGCCCGGGCTGGCGGGGGACGACGACGGCGACCCCGATCTCTCCCATGACCGGGTCGGGCCGGGGCACGACCGCCACCTCGGCGACGCCGGGGTGCTCGGCCAGCACGCCCTCCACCTCCATGGGGTACACGTTGTAGCCGCCGCGCACGTACATCTCCTTGGTCCGGCCCACAAGTCGCAGGCGGTCCCGGTCGTCCACCCATCCGAGGTCGCCGGTGCGCACCGCGCCGTCGGTCGTGAACGCCGCCCGGGTGGCGTCTGGGTCTCCGTGGTAGCCGGCCATGACGGCCGCCGACCGCAGGCACACCTCGCCGACCTGGCCCGGAGCCATGGCCCGCCCCTCTTCGTCGCGCACGGTCAGCTCTATACCGGGGCGCACCCGGCCGACGCTGACCTCGGCGTCCTCGTCGGGGTCGTCGGGTGCGGTGCCGAGGCCGATGCCGGTCTCGGTGCACGAATAGCGCACGCACACAGGGGCGTCGAAGCCGGCGCGAGCTGCACGCACCAGCGCTGCCGTGGCCGGCCCGCCGCCCATGACGATGAGTCCTACGCTCGAATGGTCGCGGTGGTCGAACCCCGGTGACTGGAGCATGAGCGCGATCTGGGTCGGGATGCCACCGATGTTGGTGAGGCGGTGGCGCTCGGTCAGCTCGATGGCCTCCGCCGCCCGCCACCGGTTGATCAGGAAGGTCGTTCCCCCGGACCGGAGCGCGCCAGCGAGCTTGGTCATGAAGCCCAGGTGCGCGAACGATGTACCGGCCATGGTTCGCCCGCCGCCTCCCCACCGGTCGCCCAGATCGGCCGCGGTGATGGCTTGGAGCTGGCGGTTGCCGAAGACGGCCCCTTTCGGCGTGCCGGTCGTCCCCGACGTGAAGACGATGGCCACGGGCCGGTCGGGGTCCGGTGGCAGCGGCGGGGGCGACTCGTCCCGCTCGCGGATGTCCGCCAGGACGCCGCCGAGGTGGTCAGCCGGGCGCACCTCGACCAGGTCCGCCCCCTGGGAGGGGCCATCGGGCACGGCTCCAGGGGTGGCGAGCACGAGACGGGGGTGGGCGACCGACAGGACTGCGGAGCGCTCCCTTTCGGACAGACGATCGTTCACACCCGCTGTGACGGCGCCCAGCTTCGCCAGCGCCAGATAGGCGACGACGTACTCCGGGAGCGACGGCATGGCCAGCGCCACCACGTCTCCGGGTCCGATCGACCGACGAGCCAACCCGACGGCGGCCTCGTCGGAGAGCCGGTCGAGCTGGCGGTAGGACACGTCCCAACCGCCCGCAGAGACATAGGCGGTAGCATCGCCGAAGCGCTTCGCAGCCTCGTGAGGGAGTTCGTCGAGCATCCTGGTGACGTGCGGGCGCACGGGTGACGTGACGTCAGACTATCGGGATCGACAAGCTGCACGGCGACAGGCCCCCGTCCGCGCTGGGGGTACGCCCGCCCAGCAACGTGACCTGCGCGCCCAGGGCCGGCGCACCGTGGTCCGCCTGCTCGACGCCGGGCTCAGAGCGTTCGAGACGATCGGGTACGCGGCGACGAGAGTCGACGACATCGTTCGGATAGCCGACACCTCGCATGGGACGTTCTATCTGTACTTCGCCAGCAAGGAGGACCTCCTGGCGGCATTGGCCAAGGAGTGCGCCACCGAGATGGAGGCGCTGGCGGACAGCCTCGGCCCCGTCGGCCCCGGCGCCGAGGGCCGGGCCCAGCTGCGCGCGTGGGTGCAGCATTTCGTCGAGGTGTACCGCCGCTACGGGTCGGTCGTCCGGGCCTGGAGCGAGAGCCAGGTGTCGGACCCGGCGCTCGCCCGACTGGGCCAGCGCTCGTTGCGGAGGATCACATCCAAGCTGACCGAGCGGATCGGAGAGGCGTCGCGCCCGCCCGGCGTGAATCCCGAGCCGGCGGCCTTCGCCTTCATCGCCATGCTCGAGCGCGTCAACTACTTCGTGCTCTCCCGCGGCTTGTCCGTCGACGACGCCGTCGCCGTGGACACGCTGGCGGCGGTGTTGCACACGGGGATATTCGGGGGGCGCCCGGCGCGCCGGGCGCCTTCGGGGCGAGCCGGCCGCCGCTGACCGGGGAGCTGGTCGGTGAGGATCCTCCCGCCTCAGCTTCTCGGGAGGCCGAGGACCCGCTGGGCGATGATGTTGCGCTGGATCTCGGAGCTGCCGCCGGCGATCGTGTTGGCGAAGCTCAAGAAGAAGCCCCGCACCCAGCGGCCTCCCTCCTCCCCGCGTTCGGCGTCGATGACCACACCGTCGGGGCCGAGGAGCTCCATGCCCAGCTCGTAGAGCGACTTGCCGAGCTCCGACGTGGCGAGCTTGAGGTAGGAGTGCTCGGGCGCCGAGCTGGTGCGGGCGAAGCTGGTGAACCCCTTGTAGCCCAGGGCCCGCAGGCTCGATACCTGCTCGTAGGCCTCGGCCAGGCGTCGCCTGACGCCGGCGTCTTCGGTCAGCCCACGGCGGCGGCACAAGGTGACGAGGTCGTCCAGTGTGGATTCCACCAGCGACACCGACTGGACCCAGAGGCCGCCGCGCTCATGCGCCAGCGACCCCATCGTGATGCGCCACCCGTCGTTGACCTCGCCGACCAGATTTGTCGCGGGCACGACGACATCGGAGAAGAAGACCTCGGCGAAGTGGGCCGCGCCCGAGAACTGCCGGAGCGGCCTGACGTCGATACCGGGTGTGGCCATGTCGATGATGAGCACGCTGATGCCCTGGTGCCTCGGCGCCGTGGGATCGGTGCGGACGTAGCAGAAGCACCGCTCGGCCACCGTGGCATAGGACGTCCAGACCTTCTGGCCGTTGACGATGAACGCGTCGCCGTCGAGGACGGCCCTGGTCTGGAGGCCGGCGAGGTCGGAGCCGGCGTTGGGCTCGCTCATCCCGATGCACCACACGTCGTCGCCCCGGATGGCGGCGGGCGCCAGGCGGCGCTGGCTCTCGTTACCGAACTCGAGGAGGCTCGGCGCGACGATGGCGTAACCGGGGAAGTGCAGCGAGCGGGGGATGCCCCGCGCCGCCAGCTCCTGCAGGTAGACGAGGGTCTGCACGGGCGTCGCGTCGCGGCCGCCCAGCTGGGGCGGATACCCCGGGACCATCCAGCCGTGGTCGAACAGGGTCGCCTGCCAGCGCCGCGCCCAGTCGGGGATGATCGACGCGCCTTCCTCGTCACCGCTGTCCGACAGGGTGCCAGAGCTCTTGAGGGCCTTGGCTTCCGGGGGGGCGTGCTCCTCGAGAAAGTCGACCAGCTCGGCGCGGAACTCGTCGACCGCGGGCCCCCAGGCCAGCCGCACGGGCTAGTCCTCCACGTCGAACATGAACGGCGGCACGCCCGGCTCGGAGCGGGTGAAGAGGGCGGAGCGGGCCTCGTCCACGGCGTCGACGGTCCAGGGCTTGTCCGCCTTGACCTCGGTGACGGGGCGCCAGCCCTGGACCAGCTGGAGCACGCCGCCCTGGACCTTGACGACCTGGCCGGACACACCGGCCGCCAGGTCGGAGGCCAGCCAGGCCACGACGGGAGCGACGTTGTCCGGGGCGAACCGGTCGAAGTCGCCCTCCTTCTGCGCCATGAAGCCGCCCCCCAGCGACTCGGTGAGCCGGGTCCGGGCCACCGGAGCGATGGCGTTGACCCGGACGCCGACTCGCTCGAGCTCTCGCGCCAGCACGATCGTCATCGCCGCGATGCCCGCCTTGGCTGCCGCGTAGTTGAGCTGGCCGGCGTTGCCGTAGAGCCCGGACTCGGACGACGTGTTGACGATGGCGGCCGAGACCGGCGCGCCGCTCTCCTTGGAGCGCTGCCGCCAGTGGGCGGCGGCGATGCGTGAGGGGCAGAAGTGGCCCTTGAGGTGCACCTTGATGACCGCGTCCCAATCGTCCTCGGTCATGTTGAACGACATCTTGTCCCGGAGGATGCCGGCGTTGTTCACCAGCACGTCGAGGGCCCCGTAGGTGTCGACCGCCTGCTGGACGAGGCTCTCGGCGCCCTTCCAGCTGGCCACGTCGTCGTAGTTGGCGACCGCGGTGCCACCGGCCGCCTCCACCTCGTCGACCACCTGCTGGGCGGGACGATCGTCCTTGCCCTCGCCGGTCCAATCGCCACCGAGGTCGTTGACGACCACGCTGGCGCCTTCGGATGCCAGCAGGAGCGACTCGGCCCGGCCGATACCCCGACCGGCGCCGGTGACGATCGCAACTTTCCCGTCGAGCAGGCCCACTCGTCCTCCCTGCCTCTGGGCCGCCCTCCCGGGCCGGCCTCGTCATCTGGGCCGCCCTCCCGGGCCGGCCTCGCAAGTCTCGTAGCTCTGTCGCCGGGCGCGGCCCGGGCTGGCGCCGAGGCTATCTGCCTCGCGCCCGGCCCATCTGGAGGCCGGGATGGCGGGAGTGGAACACCGAAGCGTTGAGCGCCGGGCCGATGTCGCCCGGGCTCCATTTGGCCGGCTCCCCGGGGGCGTCGATGCCCTCGCCCAGCGTCCACGGGGCGTAGTGGGTGATCGTCGAGCCTACGGCCCGGAACACCTGGCCCGTCACGTGCAGGGCCTCGTCCGAGGCGAGCCACGCGACCATCGGCGCCGAGTTGCCCGGGTTCATGGGGTCGAACTTCTCGTACTCTTCCGGCTCCTTGAGCTCCATGTCCTTCACCACCGCTCCCGACATGCGGGTCATCCCGCCCGGGGCGATGGCGTTGGCCCGTACGCCGTAGCGAGCGAGCTCCAGGCTGGTGATGATGGTGAGTGAGGCGATGCCGGCCTTGGCCGCTCCGTAGTTGGCCTGGCCCACGTTGCCCTGCAGACCCGCGCTGGAGACGGTGTTGACGACGGCCGCCCGCGGCTGGGTGCCCGCTTTCGACTGCTCCCGCCAGTACACCGAGGCGTGGTGGGTCGTCGCGAACGTGCCCTTGAGGTGGACCCTGATGACCGAGTCGAAGTCGTCCTCGGTCATCGAGAACATCATCTTGTCCCTGAGGATGCCGGCGTTGTTGACCAGCACGTCGAGGCGCCCGAAGGTGTCCACCGCCTGCTGGATCAGGCTGGCGGCCCCCTTCCAGTCGGCGACATCGTCGTAGTTGGCTGCCGCCTCCCCACCACGGCTGCGGATGAGCTCGGCCACCTCCTCGGCCGGGCGCTTGTCGGCGCCGTCACCACTTACCGAGCCACCGAGGTCGTTGACGACCACCCGGGCCCCCTCGGCAGCGAGCTCGAGCGCCTCACCGCGCCCCACGCCGTGGCCAGCGCCAGTCACGATGGCGACCTTGTCCTCGAGCAGCGGCATCACGAAACCCTCCGGTTGAAAACCTGACGCGTACGTCACAAACGTAGGCGGGGTCCCGGAGGGTCGGCAACCGGGTCGGACGGTGATCTCCGGGCTTGCGGCGGGCGCAGGGCGGCCCCTACCGTCACGGCATGGCAGTTGACACGAGCGTCATCGGGAAGAAGACCGGATCGTCTCGCCTCGCCGTCGAGCGGGGACCGGTGTCGAACTTCGCCAAGGCGATCAAGGACGACAGCCCCGTCTATCAGAACGTGCGGACGGCGGTCGACGCCGGGTTCGACTCGATCCCCGCCCCTCCGACCTTCGGGTTCGCCATGGCCCACTGGGGCACGTTCCCCGAGAACCAGCCGCCCCCGGATCCCGAAGTGGACAGCGGCGCCGTCATGAGGGTGATCGGGGGCCTCATGGCCAAGGGCGGCCTGGTCCTCCACGGCGAGCAGGAGTTCGAGTATCACCGCCCGGTCGTGGTCGGCGACGTCCTCGCGTCCGAGGGTCGCATCACCGACGTCTACGAGAAGGAGAGCAAGGGGAAGACGATGACCTTCCTCGTCTCCGAGACCCGCTACACCGACGAGCGGACGGGCGAGCCGGTGCTCACCGCGAGGATGAACCTCATCCACCGCTCCGGCTGAGGCACCCCTCAGTCGAGGGCGCCGTCCGCGGCCAGCTTGTCGATCTCGGTCGTGCTCAGCCCGAGGATCTCCCGCAGCACGTGGTCGTTGTCCTGGCCGAGGGTCGGCCCCGTGCGGGTGTAGCCGGAGGGGGCGTCGCTCAGGCGAAAGCCGTTGCGCTCGTAGATGCCCTCGCCCATGGCCGGGTGGGTGAGGGTGACGAAGTGGCCCCGGGCTGCGAGCTGCGGGTCGGCGACCACGTCGCCGAAGTCCTGCACCGGCACGGCCTCGATCCCCAGGCTCTGGATCGTGGCGACGACATCGTCGACCGCCCGGGCTCCCGTCCACTGGGCCACGGCCCCTTCCACCTCCTCGATGCGCGCCAGTCTGGCGTCGAGGGTCGCCAAGGACGGATCATCCACGCCGATGAGCTCGGCCAGCCGGGCCCACTCGTCGTCATCCCACGCGGCCAGCGCGACCCAGCGGTCCTCGCCCTGGCAGGGAAAGGCTCCGTGGGGGACCGCGCCTGGCGACCGGTTGCCGTCGCGCTCGGCGACCACGCCGGTGTGCGCGAAGTCGAGCAGCCAGGGCGAGAGGGTGTAGACGGCCGCCTCCACCTGGGACACGTCGAGGTAGACGCCGCGGCCGGTTCGCCGCCGGTACAACAGCCCGGCGGCCAGGGCGGTGGCCACGAAGCGGGGCGAGAGCGAGTCGGTGATGGTGCCGAAGGGCCCGACGGGCTCCCGGTCCGGCCACCCGGTCAGGGCGTTGTAGCCGGACAGGGCTGCCCCCTGTCCGCCGAAGCCCGGGTAGTCCCGGTGGGGGCCGGTCTGGCCGTTGAGGCAGGCGCTGACCATGACCAGGTCGGGGCGATCGGCAGCCAGACGCTCGTAGTCCAGGCCGAAGGCGCGCATGGCCTTCGGAGCGAAGTTCTCGGCGACCGCGTCCGACCAGGCCACCAGGCGACGGGCCAGGGCGACACCATCCGGGTGCTTGAGGTTCAAGGTGACGCTGAGCTTGCCCGGGTTGAGCCCGTCGAAGAGCGTCGAGCCTTCGAGCCCGTGGGGATTGTCGGGCCCGAGCGCGTACACCCTCAGGAAGTCGGGTCTGCTCGGGGACTCGATGCGGATGACGGTCGCGCCGTGCTCGGCGAAATAGCGCGTCGCGATGGGGCCGGCGGCGCCGGAGCCCAGCTCGAGGATCTTGGTTCCGGCCCACGCCGGCCCGTGGGCCGGTGCAGGCGCCGGCGGTCGTCGTGGTGTCCAGCCGGGCCGACCGCCTGCGACGGGAGCGCCCGGGGCGGGACCGCGAGCGGTCACCGGGATCACCGCCCCATCGGGGCCGTGCGCCAGCACGAACCGCAGCGGGAACCGCTCGTGGCTGCCCACCGGTCCGAACATCTCCCGGGCGGTCAGCTGGGCGCTGTCGTAGATCTGAGGCGGGGTGTTGGCCGGAGCGAGCATGAGGTTCGTCTCGCAGGCCACCTCGTACAGCTCGGCCATCGTGCGGCTGGCGAAGTAGGCCGCTACCGGCCGCTCGATGGCCGCCAGCTCCTCGTCGGTGGCGGTGACGTGCGAGTAGGTCGTCCAGTCCCGCTCGGTGAGCGCCGGGGTGGCCATGCCCGCCTCGGTGACCAGCCGGGTGATCGTCTGCAGGCTCGGCACCCGCGCCTTGCCGCCGCGCAAGCCGAACGACACGAACCCGTCACGGCACGGCCAGATCTCCCGGCTGCGTCCGATGTTGGCGCCGCGGCGTGTCCCGCGCGCTCCAGTTCGCACAAAAGTCGCCGGCGCGCACATGTCGGCCGCCATCACCGCTTCCTGGCCGGCGACGTCGACCAGCTGGGGCCGACCCGAGGCGAGAGCGGTGAGCACCGCCATGGCCGCCTCCGAGCCAAGGTGCGCGTAGCCCGACGGCTGAGTGCAGCGCACCGGGGGCCGGTCTCCGTCCCCGGTGGCGTACATGTTGCCGCTCGCGGCCATGATGCCCAGGTCGCTCGCCCGCCAGGCGGCTCGCGGTCCGTGCAGGCCGAAGGGTGTGATGCTCACCCAGACCGCCGACGGCGCCAGTCCCCGGTCGAGCGACGGTCCGCCCCGCCAGCCGGGCGTCTCGATGACCACGTCGGCGCCCCCGAGCAGCTCGGGCAGCTCGGCGTCGTCGGGCCCGAGCACGACCGAGGTCTTCCCCGCGTTCCACGCCGCGAAGCGCAGGGGCTCGCCGCGCGCCGGGTCCCCCCCGGGGGGCTCGACCTTGAGCACATCGGCGCCCAGATCGGCGAGGATCCTCCCCGTCATCTGGGCCGGCGGGGCGGCCACGTCGACCACCCGGATCCCCTCCAGCAGACGCTCAGCCATGGCGCAACGATAGGCGGAGAAAGTTGACACGCGCGTCAGGCAGACGGAGACTTGGTGGGGTCCTCGCTCCGAGACCGTGGGGCCGAGGAAGTCGATCCGGGAGGACGTCACCGCTCATGGCCGAGTACGACATCGTCGACGGCGACTGCCATATCCTCGAGCCTCCGGACATCTGGCAGAACTGGCTGCCCAAGGAGCTCCAGGACAGGGCGCCGAAGCTGGTCAAGGACGTCGACGGGGGCGACGCCTGGCAGTTCGCCGGCGGTGCAGACCCTGATCCGATCGGTCTGGTGTCGACGCCGGGGAAGCCCTTCGACGAGTTCCGCTGGACAGGTGTCGCCTACGAGGACGCCAGGCGAGGTTGCTACATAGGAGCCGAGCGGCTGGCCGACATGGACATCGACGGCGTCGATGCCGAGGTCTTGTTCCCGCCTCAGCGCACCGTCGGCCACTTCCTCGGCGACGAGGACGACGCCTTCGTGCTGGCCGGCATCGAGGCCTACAACAACTTCTTGTGGGAGGAGTTCAGCGCGCCCGACCGGGACCGGCTCATCGGGATGGCACAGATGCCCTCCACCGGCATCGACGACGCCGTCGATGCCCTGCGCAAGGCCAAGGCTCGCGGCTTCAAGGGCGTCGTCACGTCCTGCTGGCCCTCGGGGGGCGACTCGATCTCCGATGCCGACGACCCGTTCTGGGCCGCGGCTTCCGACGAGGGCATCCCCGTCTGCATCCACATCAACCTGGTGTCACGGCGCGCCCGCCAGAGCCAGCGGCGGGCGGCGGAGGCGGCCGCCGCCAAGGGCGGCGGCGGCATCTACGGGGGCAAGGCGGCCAAGGCCAACGCCAAGGCCGTGGCCGGGCTCGGGGGCGTGTTCGCGACCGTGCCCAGCACGATCGGCCAGCTGATCTTCACCGGCACCTTCGAGCGCTTCCCCGAGCTGCACGTGGCCATGATCGAGACCGGCGTCGGCTGGATCCCGCACTTCCTCGAGCAGATCGACGACCGTTACTGGCGCAACCGGTCCTGGGGCAACATCCCCATCAAGGAGCCGCCGAGCTTCTACTGGTTCCGCAACATGTCGGCGACCTTCATCACTGATCGCAACGGCGTCGCCAACCGGTACGGCGTCGGGGTCGACAACATGATGTGGTCGTCCGACTACCCGCACCACGGCAACGACTGGCCGTACTCGCGGATGACGATCGACTCGATGATGTCGAGCATCGACCGGGACGAGCGGCGCCGCATCGTGGGCGCCAACGCAGCCCGGATCTTCCGCTTGGGGGAGTAGCTAGCCTCGGCGGAGCAGGAGGGCGCTGGTCGGGACGCCCTCTCCACTGGTGACAAGGCAGGTCTCCGCCCCCGCGACCTGCGAGGTCGACGTGCCGCGCACCTGACGCACGCCCTCGGCGATCAGGTTGAAGCCGTGGACGTAGGCCTCGGACATGCCGCCGCCGGAGGTGTTCACCGGGAGGTCGCCGTCGGGCCACTCGATGTTGCCGTCGTTGGTGAAGTCCCCGCCCTCACCCCGCTTGCAGAACCCGTAGCCCTCGAGCGACAGCGGTATCAGGGGACTGAAGGCGTCGTAGAGCTGGGCCACGTCGACATCCGCGGGACCGATGTCGGCGTTGCGCCAGAGCACCCGGCTGCACGCCCAGGCCGGACCGGTCAGCGGGTCGTCACGGTGGTAGTTGGTCATCGTCTGGTGCTGGGTGTTGAGACCCTGGCCGAAGGCGTGGATGTAGACAGGCGGCTGCGGAAGGTCGACCGCCCGCTCGGCGGCCACGACCACGCAGGCCACGGCACCGTCGGTCTCCAGGCAGTTGTCGAACAGGCAGAGCGGCTCCGACACCCATCGGGCGCCCATGTAGTCGTCGCGGCTCATGGTCTTGTCGTGCATGGTTGCGGCCGGGTTGCGGTTGGCGTGCTTGCGGAAGGCCAGCGCCACGTTGGCCAGGTGGTCCCGCGTGCCCCCGTACTCGTGCATGTAGCGCCGGGCCAGCATCGCTATCTCGTCGACCGGGCGCAGCAGGCCCCAGGGTCGTGACCACTGGCCGGGACCTGACACTCTCGGGGCGACCTGGGACCAGGGGCGACTGGCGGCCGAGCCCCGCTTGCGTGATCGCCAGGCCACGGCCACCTCGGCCTGGCCGGTCGCCACCGCCATCGCCGCGTGGCCGACGACCGCGCACCCGGCGCCCCCGCCGTAGCCGACCTGGCTGAAGTAGGTGATGTCGCCCATGCCGACGTTGCGGGCGACCTCCACCTCCACGTTCTGCTCCATCGCGTAGGAAGAGAGCGCGTCCACGTCGCCGGGCGCGATGCCCGCATCCTGCAACGCCGCCGTGATGGCCTGGCAGGCCATCGACAGCTCCGTGCCGGGGAGCGACTTGGCGTACGGCGTCTGGCCGATGCCGACGATGGCGGCCCGATCCTTCAGCATGGCCGTTCCTACCAGCCCTTGAATGCGGGGGGGCGCCGCTCCGCGAAGCTGGTGCGCCCTTCCATGCAGTCCGCCGTGCCGGTCACCACCTCCTGGGCCCAGGACTCCTCCTGGAAGGCGGTCAAACGGTCTGAGTCCAGCGACCGGTTGAGCAGCCATTTGGTGAGGGCGATGGCCTTGGTGGGCCCGGTCGCCAGCCGCTCCGCCCACTGGCTCGCCGTCTTGTCCAGCTCCGAGGTGGGCACGACGGCGTTGACCAGACCGATCCGCTCCGCCGCAGCCGCGCTCACGTCGTCACCGAAGAACATGATCTCCTTCGCCCGCTGGACCCCCACGATGCGAGGCAGGATGAAGCAGCCACCGGCGTCGGGAAGGATGCCCCGCCGCACGAACACCTCGATGAGGCGGGCCTCCTCGGCCATGACGATGAGGTCGCAGGCCAGGGCCAGGTGGGCGCCGCCGCCCGCCGCCGTGCCGTTCAACGCGCACACGACGGGCTTCTCGGCATCGAGGACGGCGGCGATGAGCCGCTGCCATCCCCGCCGGATCATGCGGGCGCCGTCGCCGGCGGTGCGCTCGGGCGCTCCGGACGGCCGCTCGTTGCCGGGGATCGGGGGGGCCTGAGCCTGCGGCCCGCGCAGGTCGGCGCCGGTGCAGAAGGCCCGGCCCGTGCCCGACAGCAGCACGGACCGCACCGCCAGGGTCCCCGACACCGCTTCGAAGAGCTCGGCTATCCGGTCTCGCATCGCTGTCGTGAGGGCGTTGCCCATCTCCGGTCGGTCGATGGTGATGCGGGCCACGCCGTTGTCGACCTGGTAGCGAACCAGCTCTTCGAGCGGCCGCTCGTCCTCGCTCATACCACTCCTTGCGTCGTTCAGGCGCCGTCGTGGGTCATCGGCACACGACCAGCGCGTCCACGGCTACCGCACCCTTTGGTCTCACGATCAGGGGGTTGATGTCCAACTCGGCGACCTCGCCGGCGAGATCGACAGCGAGGCGCTGGACTCGCATGATGACGTCGACCAGGGCACCGACATCGGCCGGCGGGCGGCCTCGGGCGCCGGTCAGGAGGGACGCCCCCCTGAGCTCGCTCATCATCCGGCGGGCGTCGGCCCGGTCGAACGGTGGCACCCGGAAGGTGACGTCGCCCAGGACCTCCACGAAGACGCCGCCGAGGCCGAGCATCACGGTCGGGCCGAAGAGCGGGTCGTCGGCGACGCCGAGCACGGTCTCGGTCCCGCCGGTCACCAGCTCCGACACCAGCACACCTTCGAGAACGGCGGTGGGCGCCGCCGCCTCGGCCCGCTCGAGCAGGCGACCGTAGGCGGCGCGCACCTCGCGGGCGCCGGCCACATCGACCTCGACGAGGCCGAGGTCGGCCTTGTGGGCGAGGTCGGGTGAGCTGATCTTCATGACCACCCCGGGCCCGAGATCGGCGGCGGCCCGAGCGGCCTGGGCTGCGCTGGTCGCCAGCACCTCGCGTGTGACGGGAATCCCGTAGGCGGCCAGGACGGCCTTGGACCGGTGCTCGGACAGCGCCTCCCCCGGCTGAAGGTGCGGTCGGGCCCGGCCCGCCGCCGCCGAGGGCTTCATCGCGGGCCGTGAGAACGGCGACACGTGGCGTCGGCGAAATTCGTGGTAGTCGACGTAGGACCGCACCGCCCGCACACAGTTGGCGAAGGTCCGGAACACCGGTACCCGCGACCCGAGAAGGATCTCCTTGTAGGCGACATCGTCCTCGACGGGGGAGCCCCACACGACGCACACGGGCTTGTCCGTGGTGGCGGCCACGTCCACCAGGTCCTGGGCCAGGCGCTCGCCCATCGACGGCAGGGCGCCCGTGATAGGACAGATGACGACGTCGATGCGGGGGTCGGACACGATGGCGTCGAGGATCTTGCGCCCCCGCCAGTCACCAGCGGGATGGCCGCCGTTGTCCACCGGGTTGGAGACCCGCAGGTACGGCGGGATCCATTGGCGCAGCAGCTGCTGGGTGGCCGGGGCGAGGGAGGGAAGTCGCAGCCCCGCTGCTGCCACGAGGTCGGCCATGTGGGCCCCCGTGCCACCGGAGATGGAGTACACACAGACGCCGACCGACGCCGCGCCCGAGGCCCCGGGTCGTGACGGCGGCTTGCTCCGGGCCAGCATTGCCGAGGTGTCCAGCAGCTCGTCAAGGCCGTCGACGCGCACCACACCGAGCTGGCGCAGCGCCGCCGAGATCACGGCGTCGGATCCCGCCAGGTGTCCGGTATGGGCCATCGCCATGTCCCTGCCCTCGTCGGTCCGGCCCACCTTCACCACGACGATGGGGACCCCCCTGCTGGCCGCGTGGTCCGCCGCCAGCATGAGGGTGCGCCCGTCCTTGAAGCCCTCGACGTAGGCGGCGATGACACCGACCTCGTCCTGATCGGCGAAGTAGCGGATGAAGTCGGCGACCTCGAGGTCGACCTCGTTGCCGGTCGGGGCCCAGTGCGAGAGGGCGATGCCGAGCTCCTGGCCCTGGAAGATGGGACGACCCTGGTGGCCGCTCTGGGTGATGAGGGCGATCTTGGGCGGCGGCAGGTCGTCGCGGAAGGTCTCGAAGGCGTTGAGATTGGTGTTGGGGCCCAGCAGATGGAGCTCGCCCGACCGCACCAGCTTCTCGAGTCGCGCCTGCAGTCGCGTGCCCTCGCCGCCCACCTCGGCGAAGCCGGCGGCGAAGATGACCGCGAACCGCGCCTTCTTCTCGACCGCCTCCTCGAGGGCGTCGACCGCCTCGCCCACCAGGATGGCCGCCAGGTCGACGTCGACGGGGACGTCGAGGATGCTGGGGACGCTGGGCAGCCCGTCGACCTCCTTCCGGTTGGGGTTGACGGCATAGATGGAGGCGCCGGCGCGCTCGGCCCAGCCCCGGATCTTCCGGGTCATGACGGTGTTCGGGCGGCCCGGTGTGTCGGATGCCCCGACCACGGCGACGCTCCGGGGGCGGAAGAAGGTGTCGAGGTCGATCGAGCGCAACTGGACCGGGCGCCCGGTCACGTCGAGGCGGATGGCTGTCGGGTGTCGGGCGGTCCGGGACATGCGATTGCTGACTATCATGTCAGTTTCCTGCGGGAGGAGGCACGCTGATGGAGACCCGGGAGGCGGTGATCGTCGACGCCGTGCGCACGCCGATCGGCAAGCGCAACGGCGCCCTCGCCGGCTGGCATCCCACTGACCTGCTCGGCCACGTGCTCAGCACCCTCGTCCAGCGGTCGGGCGTGGACCCCGGGATCGTCGACGACGTCGTCGGGGGTTGTGTGACCCAGGTCGGCGAGCAGAGCACCAACGTCACCCGCAACGCCTGGGTGGGTGCCGGCTTGCCCTGGCACGTGCCCGCCACGTCGGTCGACCGTCAGTGCGGTTCGTCCCAGCAGGCGGTGCACTTCGCCGCCCAGGGAGTGATGGCCGGCGCCTACGACGTCGTCGTGGCCTGCGGTGTCGAGTCGATGACGAGGACGCCGCTGGCCTCCAACGCCAAGGGTGGCAAGGGCCCCTTCAGCGGCGAGTTCATGGCCGTGATCGACAACCAGCTCAAGACCCAGTTCGAGGTGGCCCAGATCCTCGCCGACCAGTGGAAGATCAGCCGCGAGGACATGGACGCCTTCGCCCTGGAGAGCCACCGACGGGCGGCGCGGGCGACCGAGGCCGGCCGGGTCGCCCGAGAGCTCGTGGCCGTGCCCGTCAAGGACGAGGAGGGCCGGCCCACCGGCGCCGTGCTCGAAGCCGACGAAGGCATTCGGCCGGACACGTCGATGGAGAAGCTCGGCGCCCTGCCGAGCGCGGCCAGCTGGGATCCGTCGCTGGCGCCCGACATCACGGCGGGCAACTCGTCGCAGATGTCCGACGGGGCCGCAGCCATGTTGATCGCCAGCCGCCAGACGGCCGAGCGGCTGGGCCTGCCTGTGCGGGCCCGCCTGGTGCACTTCGTGGTGGCGGCCGAGGACCCGATCCTGGTCCTGTCGGCCCCCAACCCGGCCACCCGCAAGCTGTTGTCCCGAACGAACATGACGATCGGAGACTTCGACGCCATGGAGTGCAACGAGGCCTTCGCGGCCATCGCCCTGATGTGGGCCCGTGAGTTCCTCCCCGATGCAGCCGGGCCGGGGTCGCGGCCCGAGGACCTCGACCGCCTCAACCCGAGGGGCGGTGCGATCGCCATCGGCCATCCGCTGGGCGCCAGCGGGGTGCGCATCATGACCACACTGCTCAACCAGCTCGAGTCGATCGACGGGCGTTACGGCTTCCAGACCATGTGCGAGGGCGGCGGTCAGGCGAACGCCACGGTCATCGAGCGGCTGCCGTAAGAGGGTCGCGGGGCCTCCCCGTGCAGGACCACGGCTTCTCGATCGAGGTCGACGCCACGCCCGCGGAGGTGTGGCGGGTGTTCTGGTCCAACCGCTCCGGACGGCGCCGCCATGGTGATGTCACCATCGAGATCCTCCTCCCCGGAGACGAGCACGGGCTGGGCCTGGTCCGCCACTGCACCTTCCCGGTGCCCCGGTACCTGCTGTCCGGCGGGACCGGTGTCTCCTGGGAGTGGATCAGCGAGATGGAGCCCGGCGTCTCGTGGCGCTACGACGCCGTGGGCAAGCCGCTGTGGTCAAGGGCCAGCGGGTGGACCCGGCTCGAGGATCTGGGCGACGGTCGCACGCGCATCCACTTTCGCGAGACCTATCACGCCTTCAACCCGGTCCTGCGTCCACTGCTGGAGCGCCGGGTGCACAGCCACATCTCCAAGGGCAACGACCAGCAAATTGCGTCGGCGATCGAAGGCGGCGTGCGCGCTCTCAGGGAGCGGGCGGCCCATCCTCAGGAGGCGCGGCCTCGACCATCGCCCGGAGCTGCTCCAGGCGGTGCGCAAGGCCCCGGTGCTGGAGGCGGAGGTTGAGCCCGAACCGCACCGGTGCTCATTGGCGGGCCAGCCTGATGGCGCGGTCGGCGAGGATGTTCTTCTGCACCTCGGTGGTGCCGGCGCCGATTGACGTGTAGCGCTGCCAGCAGTACTGGTGGGTCCAGTGCCCGTTGTCCACGGCGTCGGCGCCGCCGCGGGCGAGGATGCCGGCGGGGCCGAGGATGTCGCACCCGAGCTCGGCCAGGGTCTGGGACAGGCTGCTCCACTGGAGCTTGGCGAGGGGGACCTCGGGCCAGTTCTTCTCACCCTTCAGCACCTTGGAGAGGGCCCGGTAGTTGAGCAGGCGCGTGAGGGTGATCTGGGTCCAGATCCGAGCCAAGCGGTCCTTGATCGCCGGGTCCTCGAGGGCCGCCGGGTTGTGCTTGCGGGCGGTGGCGATCAACCTCTCGAGCTCGGTCGCAAGGGTGATGGACAGTCCCGAGGTGCCGACCCGCTCGTGCCCGAGGGTGCCCATGGCCACCTGCCAGCCCTGGCCCTCCTCGCCCAGGCGGTAGGCCACCGGCACGTGCGCACCGCTGAAGGTGACCTCGTTGAACATTGCGTCACCGGTGATGTCGCGGAGGGGTAGGCACTCGATGCCCGGCGCGCCCATGTCGACGATGAGGGCCGTGATGCCCTCGTGCTTCGCCTTGCGCTGGATGGCCGTGGGATCGGTGCGCACGAGGAAGAGGCCCCACTGGGCGATGTGGGCAGTCGAGATCCAGATCTTGCGCCCCTCGAGGACGTACTCGTCTCCGTCCTGGGTCGCCGAGCAGCGCAGGTTGGCCAGGTCGCTGCCGGCCTCGGGCTCCGAGAAGCCCTGGCACCAGTGGTCCTCGGCCGAGAGGATGCCCGGCAGCCACCGCTGTTGCTGCTCGGGCGTGCCCCAGCGGATGATCATCGGGCCGATCTGCCAGATGCCGTTGGCGTTGTAGATCCCAGGCGTCCGGGCCCGCGCCATCTCCTCGGAGTAGATGACGTTCTGCATGATCGTGGCCTCGCGCCCGCCCCACTCCGTCGGCCAGTTGATGGCCGCCCACCGGCCCTCGTTGAGCCGGCGCTGCCACGCCCGCCGCCGCTCCATGGTGGACATGAGCGCCGTTCCGCCCCGGTTGCCCTCCTGTTCCCCTTCGCGGAACTCTGCCAGGTTCTCCTCGAGCCACGCCCGCAGCTCGTTGCGGAAGGCGTCGTCCTCAGGCGTAAAGGCGAAATCCACGGACGCCGATGTTAGAACCTGACACGAGCGTTAGTCTTGCGGGCCATGGACTTCGCCCTCTCGGCCGAGCAGGAGGCGCTGCGCGACGCCGTGGCGACGACCCTTGGCGCCGAGGCGCCGATGCCCTACGTGCGGCGCATGATCGACGACGAGCACGGCTTCACCGAGGAGCTGTGGGCGAAGCTGGCCGACCTGGGCTGGCTCGGGTTGCTCGTCCCTGAGGCCCACGGCGGCCTGGGGCTCGGCCTGGTGGACCTGGTCGTGGTCCAGGAGGAGATGGGCAAGGCCTTGTTCCCGGGCCCGTATCTCTCCTCCGCGGTCATGGCGACGTCGGCGGCGATGGCGCTCGGAGCGACGGACCTGCTGCCGGGGCTGGCTGCCGGTGCGACGCGGGGGACGCTGGCGGTCGAGGAGCTGGGCCAGGGCGACCCCCTCGACGGGCTGACGACGACGGCCACCCAGTCGGCCAGCGGGTGGGTGCTCGACGGGCTCAAGCCGGTCGTGGTCGATGGCCACACGGCCGACTGGGCGATCGTCGTCGCCCACGCCGACGGCGGCCTCGCCGGGTTCCTCGTGGAGGCGCCGCCGGCCGAGCTCGTCCCGACCCTCGACGTGACCCGCAAGGTCGCCCGGCTCTCGCTCCAGCAGACGCCCGCCCGGCGCCTGGGCCCGGACGGGGACCAGACCGGCCTGCTGCGCCGGGTCCTCGACGACGCCACGGTCGCCCTGGCGGCGGAGACGGTGGGTGCGTGTGACCAGGCCTTCCGCGAGGCGGTGGAGTACGCGCAGAACCGCGTCCAGTTCGACCGGCCGATCGCCAGGTTCCAGGTCATCAGGCACAAGGCCGTGGACATGCTGCACCAGCTGGAGCTGGCCCGGGTAGGGATCCTCTACACAGCGTGGGCTTCCGACGTCGACGATCCTCAGCGGGAGATGGCCGTGGCCATGAGCAAGGGCTACGTCGGGGAGGCCTCGGTGTCCATCACCGAACAGGACATCCAGATCCACGGCGGGATGGGCTTCACCTGGGACGTCGACGCCCATCTCTTCTTTCGCCGGGTCAAGCAGAATGATCTCCTGCTCGGTCATCAGGCGTGGCATCGCCGGCGGCTGGCCGACCTGGTGCTCGCCTCCGGCTGATCGTCGTGGCAACGGGCGCGTCGAAGCTCGTGGACCTCGAGCGGGCCGTCGCCGACAACGTGGTGCCCGGCGATGTCGTCCACGTCATGGTGGGCCACACCCGCTGGACCGCTGCCACGCGCGCGCTGGCTCGCCACTTCTGGGGCCGGGACCCCGGCTTCACGCTGTGCATGCTGAGCCTGTCGAGCCTGGGGGCGGTGTTGTTCCGGGGGGGACTCGTACGCAAGGTGATCACCGGCTACTCGGGCGACACCTTCCCGAACTTCACCCCCAACCCGGTCTTCGCCCGCGCCTACGCGAGCGGCGAGGTGGAGGTCGAGCACTGGTCGTTCCTTACCTTCGCCCAGCGCCTGGAGTGCGCGGCGCGCGGGCTTCCGGCGGTGGTGACCCGGTCGCTCGGCGGATCGTCGATGGCGGGCAACGAGGCCTACGCCAGAGTGAGCTCCCCTTTCGGCGAGCTCGGCGTGCTCGCCCCGCTGGTACCCGACGTGGCCCTGCTCCACGGGGTGGTCGCCGACGCCGATGGCAACGTCGCGCTCAACCCCCCGCTCCTCGAGGGCGTCTGGGGGGCGCTGGCCGCCAGGCGGGGCGCGGTCGTGACGGTCGAGCGGGTAGTCGAGGACATCCGGCCCTGGGCCCATCTCGTGCTGCTGCCCGCCCACCGCGTGCTGGCCGTGGCCGAGACCCCGATGGGCGCCCACCCCGGGGGCCTCTACGCCGCCGACCTGCCCGTCGACGCCTACGGCGAGGACTACGAGTTCTGGGTGCAGGCGCGGGCGGCGTCGCGGGGCGACCAGTTCGACGAGTGGATCCGACACTGGGTGCGCGAGCCCGCCACCCAGGAGGAGTACCTGGCCCGGCTCGGTGACGAGCGGATCACCGCGCTGCGCCGCAAGGCCGACCCCTCGTCGTGGAAGGCTGAGCGCGACGCCATGCGTCCCGACGTCTCCGGGCCGCCAAACAGCTGGGAGGTGGCCGCCGTCCACGGCGCACGCCGCATCGCCCAGTCCGTTCGGGCGACCGCGGCCCACGCCGTGCTGGCCGGCGCCGGAGTGGCGAACCTGGCCGCCTGGCTGGGGGTGGCCCAGGCCCGGGAGGCCGGTTCGGGTGTCCAGCTCGTGGCCGAGCTGGGACTGTGGGGCTACGAGCCCCGGCCGGCCGACCCCTACGTCTTCAACCACCGCAACTTCCCGACCGCCACAATGGCGACGGACACCTCGGCGGTGCTGGGGATGCTGGTGGGGGGAGCGGGGACGTCGACCGTGGCCTGCCTGGGCGCGGCCCAGTTCGACCGGTGGGGAAGCATCAACTCCACGATCATCCCCGGCGGGCCGTTCCTCGTGGGCTCGGGTGGGGGCAACGACGTGGCCAGCGGCTGCTCCGACGCCGTGATCGTGGCGACGCTCACCCCGGCGAGGACGCCGGAGAAGCTGGGCTACGTCACCTCACCAGGCGATCGGGTCAGCGCCGTGGCCACGGATCTCGGGCTCCTGGAGAAGGCGGGCGGCGACGAGCTCGAGCTGACTGCGGTGACGTCGGGGCCGGCGCCCCTGCGAGAGCGGATCGAGGTGGCCCGGGCGGCGTGCGGCTGGGGCCTGGAGGTCGCGGATTCGGTGGCCGAGCTCCCGCCGCCGACCGCCGAGGAGCTCCTCGCCCTGCGGTCGTGGGACCCTCACGGCTGGTTCTTGCGCGCGCGCGCCTGACGGGGACGGCCGGGCGCGGCGTTCCGTCGGTGGGAGCCTCGGCGTTGTTGTCGTGTTTCACCTTTGGTCGAAAAGACACACGGCCGGCAGCTGCTTTCGACCAAAGGTGGAACAGAAGGATGAACCCCGCGCCCGCCCCTAAGGCGGGCTCGGGCGCCAGCGGCCGCCGCCGCGGGACCCAGGAACGTGGCGCCCGGTCGTGCGGTCAGGAAACCGGTGATGGAGACTGTCCCGATCCCAGAGGAGGCCGATACATGGATGTCAGATCGATCGTCGAGGTGGCGCCGGAAGTCGAGCACAACGGCACCGTTCCGGTCTGGTGGTTGGTCCGCCCCCAGGAGATGAAGGAGATCACGGACGGCGGGTACCTCGAGCTGGTGAACGAGTTCGAGGTGGCTGGCGGCGGGGCCGTGTACCCCCACACCCACCCGACGCACGAGTTCTATTACGTCACTTCGGGGCGGGGCATCATGACCATCGAGGGCGACGAGGCGGAGATCGCCCAGGGCGACCTCGTGCACATACCTCCTGACGCCGTGCACAGCCTGAAGCCGGTGAGCGACAACGCCTCGATCCACTGCTTTTGCTTCGCCGTCGGGGTCAAGGGCGCGGGAGCTATCGACTACACGACCCACTGAGCGGCCTGCCGGGCGTCAGACGACCCCGCCCGCCTCGAGATCGGCGAGCTCGGCCCCGGAGAGGCCGACGAGGTCGCACCAGATCTCCCGGTTGTGCTCGCCGAGGCGGGGCGCGCCCGACGGCACCACCGTCGGGGTGCCGACGACCCGGGGGAACGGCGCCTGTTGGCGGACTGCGCCCAGCACGGGATCGTCGATGGTGACGAGGTCACCGCGCGCCCCCACCTGCTCGTCGGCGACGATGTCGGCCACGCTGTAGGCGCTGGCGACCGGAACGTCGGCCTTGACGCAGGCCGCCTCCACGTCGGCTGCCGGCCGGGCCGAGGTCCACTCGGCGACGATGCCGTTGATAAGGTCCGCGTTCGCCGCTCGCTCGGCCAGCGTGGTGAACCTCGGATCATCGAGGAGCTCGGGCCGGCCCATAGCTCGGCACAGGCGGGCGAAGTTGGCGTCCGAACCGGCGACGATGCAGATGTAGCCGCCGTCGGCCGTCGGGTAGTTGTCGAGCGGCGCCGAGTTGGCCAGGCGGTTGCCCTCGCGCTGGCGCACCATGCCCAGCCGGTCGTAGGCGGCGATGGTCCACTCGAGGATGCGCAGGATCGAGCCGTAGAGGGAGGCGTCGATCACCGCGCCGGCCCCCGAGCCTCGCCGGTGGGCGTCCCGGCCGTAGAGGGCGGCGACCGCAGCATGGGCGCAGAAGGCCCCGGTCAGATAGTCCGAGACCGTCACGCCTGGCCGCACGGGTGGCGTGTCCGGATAGCCGGTCAGGTGCATCAGGCCGCCGTAGCCGATGCCCATGCGGTCGAGACCGGGCCGCTGCGCCTTGGGCCCGTCCTGGCCGAAGACGCTGATGCGCACCATCACCAGCCGGGGATCGAGGTCCGCCGGCCCGATGTGCCATCCCTCCATCGTCCCGGGCCGGAAGTTCTCGCAGACCACGTCGGCGTGCGCTGCCAGCCGTCGGAACAGCTCCTGGCCTCGCGGCTGGCGCAGGTCGAGTGTCGCGCTCCGCCGGCCACGGCCCTCGACCGCCCAGAACAGCGAGTAGCCATCCTCGAAAGGTCCGATGGTGCGCATGAAGTCACCGCCCGAGGGCTGCTCGACCTTGACCACGTCCGCCCCCATCTCGCCGAGGAGCCCGGCGCAGAAGGGAGCTGCGAGGCGTGTACCGACGTCGATCACCCGCAGGCCCTCGAGGGGCCCCGGCACTACTGGCCCGACGTGGGCACGTCGCCCCGGTCGCGGTCGGCGAACACGTCCTTCATCGAGGCCTTGGTCTGGCGCTGGGCGAGGGCGCCCTGCGCCGTCGCCGTGTTGTGCATCCAGTGATGGGCGATGAAGTGGTACTTCCAGGCCTGCTCCTTGCCCATGAGCTCGAAGGTGTGGTTGATCGAGTCCTTCACCACCTGAGCGGTCACGGGGGGGACGAGCGCGATCTTGTCGGCCATCTCCCTGGTTGCCTCCATGAGCCTGTCGTTCGCCACGACCCGGTTGACCATCCCCAGTCGCCAGGCCTCGGATGCGTCGATCGGGTCTCCGGTGAGGAGGAACTCCTTCGCCTTGCGGATGCCGAGCTCCCACGGCTCGACGAGGAGCTCGACGCCCGCGCCCGTCATGCGCAGGACGGGGTTCTGGAACACGGAGTCCTCGGCCGCGACGATGATGTCGCACATCGAGGCCAGCATCATGCCGGCGGCGATGCAGCTGCCATGCACCGCGGCGATCGTCGGCTTGCGGAAGTGGTAGATCTTCACGCACCGGTCGAAGTACATGACCTGCTCGTGGCGGCGCTTTCCTTCGGGGGTCTCCCGCATCCGCACCCACTCGTCGGGCTCGCTCTGCCCTACCAGCGCCTTGAGGTCGTGGCCGGACGAGAAGTGGCGCCCGGCGCCGGCGAGGATCACGACGCGCACCGCGTCGTCGGCGTCGGCGGCGTCGAAGGCGGCGTCCAGGTCGTCGATGAGCGCGGTGTCCTGGGCGTTGGCCACCTCGGGCCGGTTCATGGTGATGGTCGCCACCGGTCCGTCGACCTCGTAGAGGACCGTAGCCAGGTCCATGTCGTACCTCCTTCTCAAGGGCTGCGCACGACTCAGGCCACCGGCTCCCTCGGCAGGCCGAGGACGCGCTCGGCGATGATGTTGCGCTGGATCTCGTTGGTGCCGGCGAAGATGGATGCCGCGTGGTAATAGAGCCACGAGCGCTGCCAGCTCCCATCTCCCGGATTGTCCCGGGCACCGCGGGCCAATGAGGAGGCCGGGCCGAGGACGGCCATGGCGAGGTCGTGCAGGCGCTGGCTCATCTCGCTCCAGTACAGCTTGAGCAGGCTGCCCTCGGGCCCAGGGTCGAGTCCCTTCTCCAGTCGCGACAGCGTGCGCCAGTTGTGGAGCCTGAAGAGGCGCAGCTCGACGAACGCCTGCGCCAGGCGCGGGCGTATCCGCGGGTCGTCGTACGCCCCCGACTCGGCTGCCAGGCGGAGGAGCTCGGCCAGCAGCTGGGTGTGGATCACGAGCTGGCGGGGGCTGGTCCCACGCTCGTGGGACAAGGTGGAGCTCGCCACCTGCCAACCCCGGTTCTCCTCGCCGATCAGCTGGGCCTCGGGGACGAAGACGTCGTTCAGGAACACCTGGTTGAACTCGGCTTCCCCCGTCAGCTGCACGAGGGGTGTCACCTCGACCCCCGGCGCCCGCATGTCGACCACCAGGTAGGAGATGCCCCGGTGCTTGGGTGCCGACGCGTCAGTGCGAGCCAGGCACACGCCCCAGTCGGCGAACTGGGCGTAGGAGGTCCACACCTTCTCGCCGGTCAGCAACCAGCCGCCCTCGGCGCGCTCGGCGCGGGTCGACAGCGACGCCAGGTCGCTGCCCGCCCCGGGCTCGCTGAAGAGCTGGCACCACAGCTCCTCGGCCGTGAGGATCCGGGCCAGCCAGCGTCGCCGTTGCTCAGGGCTGCCGTGGGCGAGAAGGGTGGGGCCCACCAGGTTGATCCCGATGCGGCCCACGAGCTCGGGCGCTCGGGCCCGCGCCAGCTCCTCCTGCACGATGTAGTGCTCGGCCGGCCCCGTTCCCCGCCCGCCGAACTCCGCCGGCCAGGAGACGCCGATCCACCGGCCCGCGGCGAGGCTCGCCTGCCACCGCCGCAGGAAGGCCACCTCCTCGGCCAGGTCCTGGAAACGGGGCGGCAGGCCCGTGCCGTACTCCCACGGGAGATGGCCGTGCAGCCACTCCCGCATCTCGCCGCGGAACTCCTCCTCGGAGGGGGTGGGGGACAGGTCCACTGAGGGCCGATGGTAGGCGAGGGGGTGTGGCGGCGGGCCCGTTGACGGCCCGCCGCCGGCCGTCACGTTGACGGCCCGGTCCGTGACCCTCGACACTCTGGCCATGGACTTCGAGCTGTCGGAGGATCAGCTCGCGCTGCGTGAGGCCGCTCGGGGGCTGCTCGACGACCTGTCGTCGCCGCTTCGGGTCAGGTCGGTGGTCGACCGGGGCGGTGGGTTCGACGACGGGCTGTGGAAGGCGATGGCCGTCCAGGGCTGGATGGGCGTCGAGGTGCCCGAGGTCCAGGGGGGCCTCGGGCTAGGACCCGTCGAGGCCGCCGTCCTCCTGGAGGAGGTCGGCCGGCACGTGGCGCCGGCGCCGTTCCTTTCGAGCCTGCTCGCCGTCGGTGCCCTCGCCCGGGCCGCGGCCTCTGGTGTCGCGTGGGCCGAGCCCTGGGTGGAGGCGCTGGTGAGCGGCGAGGCGATCGCCGCCGTCGTCTGGGACCCGCTCGCCCCGGCGCTCTTCGCGCCATCGGCGGACGTGATCGTGGCCTGCGGGGAGGACGACGACGGCGTTCCTGCCCTTGTTGGCGCCGAGGTTCCCGCCGACCGGCGCCCCCCACGCCAGCCGGCCATGGACCTCACCAGGGAGCTGGGTTGGGTCGAGCTGGAGGGCTTGTCGCCGGTCCGGCTCGGAGGACCCGATGCGGTGGAGGCGATGATCGACCGCGGGGCAACCGCCCACGCAGCGGAGATGCTTGGGGGTGCAGGTAGGGCCTTGGAGATGGCCGTCGAGCACGCCAAGGACCGGGTCCAGTTCGGCCGACCCATCGGCAGCTTCCAGGCCGTCAAGCATCGCTGCGCCGACATGCTGGTCGACGTCGAGGGCATGCGCTCGAGCGTCTACCACGCCGCGTGGTGCATCTCCGCCGATGATCCCGACGCCGCCGTCGCTGCCTCGGCGGCAAAGGTCTGGTGTTCCGACGCCGCGACGAGGGTGATGGCGTCCTGCCTCCAGGTGCACGGTGGGATCGGCTTCACGTGGGAGCACGACCTGCACCTCTTCCTGAAACGCGCCCAGCTCGACCAGGTCAGCTTCGGCGACGCCGCCTTGCACCGCGAACGGCTCGCCCGGTTGCTGCGGACCCGGGTCGAGTCCGGGGGGAGCGTCGTCTAACGGCGCTTGGGCCGGGCGCAACCCGGTTGTCGTTCGCGCTCTGAGGGTAAGCACCGGAGATCGGGCTGTTGTGACACTGATCTGGGGAGTGCGATCGCCAGTGAGCACCTTGGTCAGGCTGGTGATGCTGGTGGTAGTGGTCGGCCTGTTGGCCGGGCTCGCGCTGCCCGGAGTGCTCACCGAGTGGAGGTTGGGTCGCGGCCTGCCGGAGGGCGGGACCGTCGAGCCCAAGGTCCGCGGCGGCAGCGGAGGCGGCCGCACGCGTCAGGGCCGCCGCACCCGCCGGGACCCCGACTCGGACGGGGCTGCGCAGCTGGGTGATGGGGGCGAACCGCAGAGCGACTTCGACCGGCTGTTCTCGTCCGAGGAGCGCCGAGAGCTCGAAGCTGCCTTCGCCGAGGCCCACAGCGAGGAGCTGGACCACCTGCGAGCGCTGGCCTCGGCGGCGGCGGCGAGGCTGCGGAGCTCGGCCGTGCCGGTCCACGAGGTCTGCTCGACCGGCGCCGGGCACAGGGCCGAGACGCTGCGGGTGCGGTTCGCCGACGGGACCACGGTGGTCCTGTGTTGCCGAGGCTCGTCGGGGTCGTACTGGGTGCAGGCGCTGCGACGCCAGATCCTGGTGGGGAGCGTCGTGCTGGACCGGATGACCTTCGGCCTCACAGGCCCCGTCGTCGTGTTCGGGACGCCAGCCGGAGAGGTGTTCGTCATGGCCGACCTGGTGACGATCGGGTCGTAACCAGGACACGTCGGCGCCGAGAGCCCCTGGGTTCACCACAGCCGATGCCGGTTCCGGATGAACCGGGCCCGTAAAAACACCAACGGCGCCCGAAAGGGCGCCGCTGGCGGAGCGAACCAGGCGGCGGATCCTGGCGCTCTACGGAACCAGCTTGGCGGGCACTGGTTCCCGGCAACGACCAGTACCCAAGGCCACCAGCGATCAAACAAGCGAGTGGGAAACGATCGCGGAACTACCGGAACGGGTCTGGCGCTCCCTCTTCAGGGTGAGGCGCAGCTCACCCTGACGCCGACGAGGGCGACGCGCTGCGGCGACGACTGGTGACCTCTTGTTCGTCGCCTGGGCCGTGATCACCCTCCGACTCTTGATCGGCCCGAGGATTCGACGCCGGGCGGGACCGGCTTCCCAACACCCGCGACGCCGCCCACGGCACGGCGATGGACGCCCCCGTTGCAGCCGACGCCGAGACGACGGCGGTGGTCCAGCCGACGGGCCCGAGAGGAGTGCACCCGAAGAACCGACTGAGGGGCGGGACCTGGATGATGGGCACGAGCAGCCCGGCCGAGGCCAGGGCCGAGGCGATGACGGCCGGGCTGCGCCTGCCGGCCACGATGGTCTGACCCATCTGGGTGCCGACGACGGCGACCAGGCCGACGGTCCGGGCCCTGGTCGGGCGGCCGGTGCCGCTGGCCACCAGCCAGGCGGCGGTGGCCCCGCCCGCCGTCGTGGCCGCCCGCAGCGCGATCTGGCGGGTGAGGGCTGCGCCGAGGGACGCCTCGGGTCCCTCGTGCAGGAGGGCCTCGGGCGAGGTCTTCTCCGGAGGCTGGAGGGCGATGGCCATCGCCGGCACCATGTCGGTGAGCAGGTTGACGAGCAGCAGCTGGCGGGCGTTGAGGGGGGATCGCCCGGCGATCGCAGTCCCGGCCAGGGTGAAGGCCACCTCGCCGAGGTTGCCGCCGACGAGTATTGCCAGGGCGTCCCGCACCCTGGCCCACATGGCCCGGCCCTCGACGATGGCGTCGATGATCGTCTCGATGCGGTCGTCGGTCACGACGAGGTCGGCCGCGGCCCGGGCGGCGGGGGTGCCCCGTCGGCCGAGGGCGATCCCCGCGTTGGCGAGCCGGATGGCCGGGGCGTCGTTGGCACCGTCGCCCGTCATCGCCACCACGCGCCCCGTCCGCTGGAAGGCCTCGACGATGCGCACCTTGTCGGCCGGGGTCACACGGGCGAACACGGTCGCGTCGGAGATTGCGCCATCCAGCTCGGCCTCGCCGTGCCGTTCGAGGTCGGGTCCGGTGAGGACGCGTCCGCCGTTGAGGATGCCCAGCTCGGAGGCGATGGCTTCGGCGGTGCTCGGATGGTCCCCCGTGATCATGGCCACATCGACACCGGCGCGACGGAGGGTGCGAACGGCGGCGGCGGCCGTCGAGCGGACGAGGTCCGCCAGGGCGACGAAGCCCAGCAGCTCGAAGTCGCGCAGCTGGTCCTCCTCGAGCTCGTCGGCACCAGTCGAGCGTCGCTCCCCGACCGCGAGCACCCGCAGGCCTTGCTGGGCGAGCCGCTCGACCTCGGCATCGAGCCGCTTCCGAGTGCGCCGGTCGAGCGGCTGACGACCGCCACCCGGGCCTCGGTAGGCGCTGCAGCGCGCCAGCACCGACTCCGGGGCACCCTTGATCGCGATCCGGAAACCGTCCGGGGCTCGACCCAGGACGGCGTGAAAGCCCCGGCCGGGCTCGAACGCCAGCTCACCTTCCGGTTCCCAGCCGCCCAGGCCGTCGCCAGCGGCGACGCCGACCGCGGCGGCACCGTCGACCACTGCCCGATCGGTGGCGTGAGTGAGCACCTCGCCGTCTCCTGGGCGTGGGCTGGCTCGCAGCGCCGCCGCCAGCACCGCCCTGCGGCCGGGTCCGAGGGCGTCCACGGCCTCGTCGACGATGCCGTCGGAGACTCGCTGCAAGCCGATCCTGCCCTCGGTCAGGGTGCCGGTCTTGTCAAAGCAGAGAAGGTCGACCCGGCCGAGAGCCTCGATGGTGCGCGGATTGCGAACGAGCGCCTCGTGCTGGGAGAGACGGTGGGCGGCTGACTGCTGGGCCACGCTGGCGAGCAGCGGTAATCCCTCGGGTACGGCCGCCACCATGAGGCTCACGCCCGATCCCACCGACTCACGAAGGGGGCGGCGCCGGAGGAAGCCCATGGTGCCGACGGCAGCGCCGCTGAGGAGCGTCACGGGCAGGGTGGCCATGGTGAGCGCGTGGAGGCGAGCCTCGACGCCGCTGGGCGGAGGATCGCCGACGCTCGCCACGCTGCGACCCGCCTCGGTCGCCGTCCCGGTGGCCACCACAACGGCCAGGGCGCTGCCGGCGACGACCGTGGTGCCGGCGTACAACATGGAGCGGCGCTCGGCCACGGCGCCGTCGGGAACCGGCTCCGGGTCCTTGGCCACGGGCTGCGACTCGCCGGTGAGGCTGGACTCGTCGACCTCACACCACGCCGCCTCGAGCAGCCGACAGTCGGCCGGGACGACCTCGCCCGCGGTGACCCGCACCACATCGCCGACGACGAGCACGTCGGCCGGCACCTCGACGAGATCTCCCCCTCGGGCCACCGTCGCCTTCACCGCCGTCGTCCGGGTGAGCTCCTCCAGCGAGTGCTCGGTCCGCAGCCGTTGGGCGGCACTGATGCCGGCGTTGATGGCGACGACGCTTCCCACCAGCGCGGCGTCCATGACGGACCCGACGGCCGCAGACAGCCCGGCGCCAAGGGCGAGCAGGGGAGTGAGAGGGTTGGCCAGCTCCGCCACGAGGGCCGATGCCAGGTTCGACGACCCCTGCATGGCGGCGTTGTCGGCGGCGGTTGCCGCCCGCTTCGCCGCCTCCGCCCTGGTCAGACCGGTGCGGGAGCTCCCCAGGGCGGTGAGGGTCTCTTCGATCCCCATGGCGTGCCAGTCCGGCAGGCCGCTCGGCACCGGGCGGGCCCGCCGTGCCACCTCGGCCGCCGACCAGGTCCCGGCCGCCTCGGCGAGGAGGGCAGCGGCGTTGACCGGGAGCAGGCCTCGCTGTGCAGCGCCCCGACCGGGTCCGAGCAGGACGCCGACGGCACCGATCGCCGACCCGCCGGCGGCCAGGAGCGTGCTACGACGGCTGGCGAGCCGCGCCGCAGCGGCGGCTTCGACGATGCGACACGGCGCCTCTAGGCCCCGGCCGCAGAGCAGGTCGGCGCCCCACGGCGGGGGAGAGGACGGCCTCGTCAGGCCGATCCCGCAGTCAGCGGCCCGCAGCGCGGCGTCGGCGGTGGCCGAGACACAGGCGACGACCCGACCCTCACGCTGCAGTGAGCGGATGGAGCCGGCCAGCTCGGCGCCCCCGGGAATGGAGCGTTCGGCACCGAGGCGGAGCCGACCCTGTCGGTCGACGCCGGAGACGACGAGGCTGTAGCCGGCGTCGCGCACGCGGGCGACGAAGGCGTCAGCGAGTGGGTCGAGGGTCCGCTCGCCCCAGACGGCCGAGCGGTCGACGATGACCGTGTCGATGCGATCGAGATGGCGGAGGGCGGAAGGGTTGAGGACGATGACGTCACGGTTGGCCAGATCGCGCCCCAGCCGAGCGGCGAACGC
Source organism: Acidimicrobiales bacterium (assembly GCA_036270875.1). Lineage (NCBI taxonomy): Bacteria > Bacillati > Actinomycetota > Acidimicrobiia > Acidimicrobiales > Acidimicrobiales bacterium. The sequence continues at coordinate 18,518 of DATBBR010000064.1, read as the reverse complement.
CTCCCTTCCGAGACGGGCGGCCTTCGGTGCCGCCGCCATCAACGTGTTGGCCGCTCTCCGCGGGTCCTTCGTGGCCGCGAACGAGAGTCCGAACACGCCGAAGGCGGCCAGGGACGCGCGATCGGCGTGCCGCTCGACCGGACCTCTGGGCAGGGCGGTGGGGCGTCCTCGTGTCTCGATCGGCGGGACGGGTGGGCGTCCCTTCTGGGCGACGAGCTCCGGCTCTCGACTGTCCCACGCTCGCTGGCGGGCCCGGATCTCTCCCACGAGGTTCGCCCGGTGACCCATGTCCACCAGGAGACCCAGCGGTCCCTGGCCGAGAGCCTGGGCGAGGGCGCTGGCCAGGGCGAACCCCAGGTCGGTCGCGGGATAGCCGATGCGGCTCTCGAGGAGGTGGCGGACGCGCGGCTGGCTGTCCGCCAGGGCGATGACCGAGGCCAGCTCGCCTGGGATCGGAGTTGTCCGGAGGATCTGGCCGAACACGCTCACGCCGAGCCCGACCGTGTCGGCGCCGAGGGCGGTGAGGTTGCGGAGCAGGGGCTCCGAGTCGCCAGGGAGCGGAGGGCGGTCGCGCGGGAACTGCTCCTGGGCCACGTCGCAGGCCATCTCGGCGGCCTCGACCGTGGCCAGCAGCCTGTCGAAAGGGGTCTCGTCTTCGTCGAAAGCGACGACGACCCGACCCAGCACGGCGTTGACCGTGGCCCAGTCGACACCCCCTATGGCCTCGAGATCGTGCTCGATCCGACGGGCCAGCGCCTGCCCAGTGGAACGGTCGACGGCCCGCACCTCGATGTGAGCCCGGCCGTTGCCGACCCAGCTGCGACGGTGCGCCCGGCCGGATCCATGGAGCTGCCGGCGCACCGCGGCCACCTGATGGGCACCGAGGTCGACGGCCTGGCCGACGAGGTCTGTCACGGGCCGCACGGCGCGGGGCAGGCTCAGTAGGGGGCGGCGCAGGGCGGGCAGCCCGATCAGCCCGTCACCAGGGCGTTACCGGAGCGGGCGAGGCCGGGTACTTTGCGGGAAGTTGGCCGGAGTGAACAAACGTCGCGCCCGGTCAAGACGCCCAGCCGGGCGGAGCCATCCCGGCAGGATAGGTTGAATAGCTCGCCGGCGCCGGGCGTGACCGCCGTCGATCGCGGTCACGGGGAGTGCGCGAGGGGGCAGGTAGCCTGAGATCGCCATGGGGACGCGTGGCCACAGCGGCGACGGGCACCCGCACCACGACCACGGTCGGCGGGGATGGATCGGTCGCCTGGGCGAGCTGATGGCGCACCACGCGCACCACGCCCACCCTGCGCACGGCTCGCACGGAGCCCTCGGGGAGGTCGACCAGGTCCTCCAGGGAAGCCGGGAAGGAATGCGGGCGGTGCGGCTTTCTCTGTTCGGCCTGGCGCTGACAGCTGCGGCCCAGCTGGCCGTCTTCCTCGTGAGCGGATCGGTGGCCCTGCTGGGAGACGCCCTGCACAACCTGGCCGATTCTCTGACGGCCGTCCCCCTCGGGCTGGCATTCCTCGTGGGCCGCAGGCCGCCGAGTCGCCGCTACGTCTACGGCTACGGGCGCGCCGAGGACCTCGCCGGGCTGGCCGTGGTGGCCGCGATCGCCGCCTCCTCCGTCGCTGCCGGCTACGAGTCGGTGAACCGGTTGTTGCATCCCCAGCACGTGCAGCTGCTCGGCGCCGTGGCTGCCGCCGCCGTGCTGGGGTTCCTGGGGAACGAATGGGTGGCTCGTTTCCGCATCACGGTCGGACGCCGTATCGGCTCGGCCTCGTTGGTCGCGGACGGGCTCCACGCGCGTACCGACGGCCTCACCTCGCTGGCAGTGCTCTTGGGCGCGGCGGGCGTGGCGGCCGGCTTCCGTCTGGCCGATCCGATCGCCGGGCTGGCGATCACCGTTGCCATCGTCCTGGTGGGGCGGGAGGCGGCGCGGGATGTGTTTCGTCGGCTCATGGACGCCGTGGAGCCCGAGCTGGTCGACCGCTGCGCGTCGGTCCTCGCTGCGGTGCCCGGTGTTCGAGGTGTCGGCGACCTGCGCCTACGCTGGATCGGCCACGCCCTTTGGGCCGAGGCGGAAGTGGCGGTGAGCGGCGAGCTCACCGTGAGCGAGGGCCACGACATCGCCGAGCAGGCCCGGCACGCGCTGCTGCACGACGTCCCCCGGCTCACCTCGGCCCTGGTGCACGTCGACCCCGCGGACGGCCACGGCGTGGACCACCATGCAGAGGTCGCGCACCACCGGGTGTCCTGGAAGCGGCCGACGGCCTGACCGCCCGCCGGCAGCGGGCCGAGCCTCGCTACGGGGTCGGGTCGGGCTCTTCCTGCTGAGTGTCGTCGTGCTGGTTGTCGTCCTCGTCGACGTCGGGAACCTGATCCCGGGCCCGTGTCGACTCGAGGAGGGCCGACGCGACCTTCGGGAGGGCGTCGGTCACCGGCATCATCTTGTCGAGCCCGGTGATCTCGACCGACCGCCGCACGGCAGGGGTCGGCCCGGCCAGCACGAGGCCGCCGCCGGCCTGCAGGAGCCGCTTGTGGGCAACGGCCAGCACCGCCAGCCCGGTCGAGTCCATGAAGTAGACGCCGCTGAGGTCGACGACCAGGTTCAGCCGGCCCTGCTCGGTCATGTCGGCCAGGGTCGCCGCCAGCCGCGGCGCGGTGGCGCAGTCGACCTCGCCCCACACGAAGACGATCGCCTTGGACTCTTCCACCCAGGTGCCGACCTGAAAGCGGGGCAGGACACGCGCCGTGGACGACGTGACCTCGTGCTGTGTGACCTCGTGATCTTGCACTGTCCGCTGGGACCTCCCAGGCGAGGGCAGGACCCCAAACGATAGGCCGCGGACGGATGGCGGGAAAGGGTACGCGGGATGGTGATCGGGCTTCCCTCCCAGGTGGTACGCGCTCGTACGGTCCGCTGGCCCGGGTCGCCTGTGGATTTCTCGCCCGCCGCTGTGCATATCGACGGTTTCGGGCCTAGCCTGGGCGGGGGCGGGAGGAGGACACGTGGGTCTGGCGTCTAAGGTGGGTTCGGCGGGGGGCAGGGCTCGTCACCGAGCGCACCAGCGGAATTCGGCTGGAGGAGAGCTGATGGCGGAGCAACACCAGGCAGTGAAGGTCATCGGCGAACGGCCGGCGCCTGAGCCGCCCGCCACGGGGGACAACCAGGACGTGCGGGTCCTGACCGGCGCCGGGGCCGTGGTCCCCAAGCCCCCCACGGTGACGCTCATGGTGCAGGCCGAGGTCGAGGTCGAGACGGATCGGCTCGCTGGGTCGGCCCTGACCAGGGAGGAAGCCTCGGCATACGTCGATCGAGCCCATCCCGCGGTGCAGAAGCTGGCCGCCCAGCTGGTGCATGACGACCCGTCGGCTCGGGTGCGGGTGACCGTGGGCCCGTACGTGGTGAACAAGCGGGGCAGCTGGTCCTCCTGACCGGCGCCGCGGCGCGACCGGCAGCCGGACGCGCTGGGGTCGGGGCAGAACGGGTAGGTCACCAGGTATGACCACCAGTGCCCACGAGCGACGGGTGATCGATGAGGCGGTGGTTCCCCGCCTCCAGATCGGGGGTGAGTGGCGTGACGCGTCAGGCGGGGCGTCGTCCGCCGTCGAGGACCCCGCCACCTGTGAGGTCATCTGTCGGGTCGCCGACGCCACCGAGGACGATGCCCTCGCGGCGCTCGACGCCGCCGCCGAGGCCCAGGCCGCCTGGGCGACTCATCCGCCCCGGGAGCGGGGCGAGATCCTGCGGCGGGCCTGGCAGATGCTGATCGACCGGCGGGAAGACCTGGCCTTACGTCGCCGTCGACGTACCGACATGAGGTTGCCCAACGGACGCGCGCTCCCTAGCCTTCCGCCAGCGCTGCCTCTGGGGTGAGCGCTGGGACAGGTTGCGGGATGCGAGGGCTGGTGCAGCGGGTCGACCGGGCCCGGGTGATCGTGGGCAGCAGGGTGACGGGGGAGATCGGTCCGGGATTGTGCGTCCTGGTCGGCGTGACCCACAGCGACGACGAAGCCACCGCCCGCCGGCTGGCCGAGAAGGTCTGGCATCTGCGTATCCTCGGAACCGACGGCCGGATGGACCGGTCGCTGGCCGACATCGGCGGCTCGGTGCTGGTGGTCAGCCAGTTCACGCTGTACGCCGACGTGTCCCGAGGACGAAGACCGTCCTGGGCGGCCGCCGCACCCGCAGACCGGGCCGAACCGCTGGTGACCGCCTTCGGTGAGGCGCTCGAGGGTCTGGGGGCGAAGGTGGAGACGGGCACGTTCGGCGCCATGATGGATGTCGAGCTCGTCAACCACGGTCCGGTGACGATCTTGCTTGAGGTGGAGGGTTGCGGATGACGTTCGACCTGCGGACCACGGTGACTGAGCGGCGGGGGGAGGACTTCCGCCTGCACTCGGCCCATCTCAACCCGCAGATGGTGAAGGTGCTCCGCACGATCGGGTTCGATCGCTTCTACGAGCGGGGCGAGGGCTGCTATCTCTTCGATCGGGATGGCTCCCGCTATCTCGACTTCCTCGCCGGCTTCGGGGTCTTCGGCCTGGGACGGTCCCATCCGGTGGTCAAGCAGGCGCTTCACGACGCCGTCGACGCCGACTTCGCCAACCTGGTCCAGATGGACTGCTCGCTCCTGTCCGGTCTCCTGGCCGAAGCCCTGCTCGAACGGGTCCCGGCCGGGATCGACCGCTGCTTCTTCACCAACAGCGGCGCCGAGGCGGTGGAGGGCGCCATCAAGTTCGCCCGCCGGGCGACGGGCCGGACGCGGATCGTCTACTGCGACCACGCCTTCCACGGGCTGACCAACGGCGCCCTGTCCGTCAACGGGGGGAGAGAATTTCGTGACGGCTTCGGGCCCTTGTTGCCCGGCTGTGTCGAGGTCCCCTTCGGCGACGCCGACGCCTTGGAGGCCGAGCTCGCCAGCGGCGACGTGGCCGCCTTCATCGTCGAGCCGATACAGGGCAAGGGGGTGCACCTTGCACCCGAGGGCTACCTCGCCCGGGCCCGGGAAGCCTGCTCGCGCCACGGCGCCCTCCTCGTGATCGACGAGGTGCAGACCGGACTCGGTCGCACGGGCAGGTTCCTGGCCCTCGAGCACTGGGAGGCGCAGCCGGACATGATCACTGTGGCCAAGGCGCTCTCAGGCGGCTACGTGCCCGTGGGGGCGCTCCTTACCCGGGCCGACATCTTCGACCGCGTCTTCGACCACATGGAGCGGGCCGTGGTGCACAGCTCGACGTTCGGGGAGAACGATCTGGCGATGGTCGCAGGTCTGGCCACGCTTCGCGTCCTTGACGACGAGCACCTCGTCGAGCGGGCCGACGCGACCGGTGAGGCGTTCATGTCGGCGCTCGAGCCGCTGGTCGAGAAGTTCGAGCTGGTGCGTGCCGTGCGCGGCAAGGGCCTGATGATCGGCATCGAGTTCGGCGAACCCCGGTCGCTCAAGCTGCGATCGGGCTGGCGGATGATGGAGCGGCTCCGACCCGGCCTGTTCACGCAGATGATCGTGGTGCCCATGCTCCACCGCCACCGCATCCTGACCCAGGTCGCCGGCGACAACATGAACATCCTCAAGATCCTCCCCCCCCTGGTTGCGGGGCAGGAGGAGGTCGACCTGTTCGTCGACGCCTTCCAGGACGTCGTGGCGGACGCGCATCGCTATCCGGGCCTGGCGTGGGACTTTGGACGGACGGTCGCCAAGAGCGCGCTCAAGCGTGAGACGGTCTGAGCGCCCAGCCCATGACGAGCCCGCTCGGCGACTCTGACCCGGTCTGCGTCACGGGCGCCACTGGTTTCATCGGTTCGGCCATCGTCAGGGCGCTCGCGGGCCGGGGCTGTCCCGTGCGGGCGATGGTGGAGCCCGCCGTCGACCGGACGAACATCGAGAAGCTCGACGCGGAGATGGTCGAGGCGGATGTGCGCGACGGCGACGCCGTGCGTCGAGCCCTGACCGGCATCCGCGTCGTGTTCCACACCGCGGCGCTGTACCGCTTCTGGGCGCGTCGGCCCGAGCTCTTCTACGAGGTCAACGTCGGCGGCACGCGCAACGTGCTGGCTGCCGCGGCCGCGTCGGGGTCCAAGGTCGTCTACACCAGCACGGTGGGCACGATCGGCCTGCGTGCGGACGGAGCGCCAGCCGACGAGGATGACGTAGCCGACATCGAGCACCTCTTCGGCGGCTACAAGCGCTCGAAGTACGTGGCCGAGCACGAGGCCTTGCGCCACGCGGCCGCGGGCCTGCCCGTCGTCATCACCCATCCGACCTTCCCCCTCGGCGACGGGGATCGGGTGCCGACGCCGACTGGCAAGCTGATCGTGGACTTCCTGAACGGCCGAATTCCCGCTTACGTGAACACGGCGCTCAATGTGGTCGACGTGGACGATGTTGCCGAGGGCCACCTCCTGGCCGCCGAGCGGGGCCGGTCGGGGCGGAGCTACATCCTCGGCGGCGAGAACATGGAGCTGGTCGACATCCTGGGCGTGCTGGCCGACCACACGGGTCTGGCGCGGCCCCTGGGGAGGATCCCCGCCGCCGCCGCCCTCGGCGCCGGGCGCGCCAGCGAGCTGATCCAGGGTCGGCTGCTCCATCGGTCGCCAGCGGTCCCGATGGAAGCGGCGCGCATGTCCACCACGAGGATGGTCTTCGACGACTCGCGGGCCCGCCGGGAGCTGGGCTACACCAGCATGCCGTCCCCCGGTGCCATCCGCCGGTCCGCAGACTGGTACATGAGCGAGGGCTACGTCCGGCCCGAGCGTCTGCAGCGGATGTCGCAGACACCTGGCCCGGACCGCCGGCCGTAGCGAACGGCGAGGACCGCAGCCATCGACCGACTGGTTGCCGAACGACGCGGATAAGGGGCGGCCGTGGATCACCATGTGGGCGCAGCCCACCGGTCGAGACGGAGGCGGGTAACCCTCGCTGCGCTTGCCGCCATCGTGGTGATCGTGCTCGGCCTGGGCGCCGTGGTGATCGTGCTGACATCGCACCGCAAGGTGCTGCTCATCGGCGATTCGATCATGCAGTCGGCTGGGCCCGCTGCCACGGGCGAGCTGCAGCGCCAGGGCTTCCAGGTCCAGGTGGCGGCGTTCTTCGGCACGGGGCTGCTCGATACGAGGTTCGACTGGTTGACGAAGATGCGCCAGCTCGTCGCTCAGTACCAGCCCGACATCGTGGTCGTCGAGTTCGTCGGCAACTACGGCCTGTTCGGCACCCGGCCCGGCATCGCCGCCATGACGCCACAGTTCTATGCCGCCTGGGCGGCGGCGGCGCAGCAGGCCACCGACATCCTCAGCTCGGACCACGCCCAGGTGTACTGGGTGTTGGGACCGCCGATGGCCATGCCGGCGATGGAGCAGAAGGTCACGACACTGGACATGATCTACTTGTCCCTCCGGGCGCCCGCCTCGCCCGCGCGCCGACCGCTCTTCGTCGACGAGGTCAAGCCGTTCGTCGACGCCCAGGGCCGGTACCTGGCGTCAATCGTGGGCCCTGACGGCAAGCAGGTTCCGCTGCGCATGCCCGATGGTGTGCACCTCGCCGTCCCGGCGGGCACGCAACGCTTCGCCGACGCCATCACGGCCACGCTCCTGGCCAAGACCGGCTGATCGACGCTGCTTCCGCGGCTTCGCCGCGGGCGGAGCGAGACATCGCCCGACATGGACCCGTGGCCGCGAGACACAATGGCCGGGCACCCTCGTCCCGTCAGGAGGCTTCCTGCATGGCGGCCGACCGCAGCGCACCCGGCACCACCCGGAAACAGCCAGCCCGAGCTACGACTGCGAAGAAGAAGGCGCCGGCCCGGGCGGGCAGCGCCAAGAAGGCGGCGACACTGGCGATCGACGTGGGCGGCACCGGCCTGAAGGCCTCGGTCCTCGATCCGGCCGGGGCCATGGAGGTGGACCGCGTCCGGGTGTCCACGTCCTACCCCTGCCCGCCCACCGGGCTCGTCGAGACCCTGCGGCAGCTCGTCCAGCCGCTCCCCGTCTACAACAGGGTCTCCGTGGGCTTTCCGGGCATGGTCCGGGACGGCCGTGTGCTGTCGGCCCCACACTTCGTCACCGAGTCGGGCCCGGGCTCCAAGACCGTGCCCGAGCTCGTCACGGCGTGGAGCGGGTTCGATCTCGCCGCCGCGCTGGAGGCCGCGCTCGACAAGCCAACGAAGGTGGTCAACGACGCGGACCTGCAGGGCGCGGCCGTGGTGAAGGGAAAGGGCCTCGAGCTGGTGGTCACCCTGGGCACCGGCGTCGGCACGGGCCTGTTCTTCCACGGCCGCCTGACGCCGCACATGGAGCTCGCGCACCATCCGCTTCACAACAACGAGTCCTACAACGACTACATCGGCAACGCCGCCCGGAAGCGCATCGGCGACAAGAAGTGGAACAAGCGGGTCAAGCTTGCCGTCGAGACCCTCGATGCTCTCTTCTTCTACGACCAGGTCTACCTCGGAGGCGGCAACTCCAAGCGAGTCACCGCCGACCTGGGCCCCAAGGCCACCATCGTCGACAACGAGGCGGGCATCCTCGGGGGGATCAAGCTCTGGGAGCGGCAGTAGCCTCTGAGATCGAGAGCGGGCCGGGCTCGAACACTCGGCGGACCAACGGAGAGGGAGGGATCGGCGTATGCAGCTCGGAATGATCGGCCTCGGCCGCATGGGGGCGAACCTCGTGCGCAGGCTCATGCGGGACGGCCACGAGTGCGTGGTCTACGACCGCAACCCGCCGAAGGTGAAGGATCTCGCCGAAGCGGGCGCAACGGGAACGTCCGCCCTGGACGATTTCGTTGCCAAGCTGGCGCCGCCCCGGGCGGCGTGGCTCATGGTGCCCGCCGCCGGCACGGGCAAGATGGTGTCGGATCTGGCCGAGAAGATGGAGCCCGGTGACATCATCATCGACGGCGGCAACTCCTACTATCGCGACGACATCGACAGGGCCAAGGCCCTCGGGGGCAAAGGCATCCACTACGTGGACGTCGGCACGAGCGGCGGCGTGTTCGGACTCGAGCGCGGCTTCTGCCTCATGATCGGAGGCGAGGCCGACGTGGTCCGCCACCTCGATCCGGTCTTTGCCACCATTGCCCCAGGAGCAGGCTCGATCGAACGGACGCCTGGTCGCCAGGGGCCGCCTTCCACATCCGAGAACGGCTACCTCCACTGCGGGCCGAACGGCGCCGGCCACTTCGTCAAGATGGTCCACAACGGGATCGAGTACGGGATCATGGCCGCCTACGCCGAGGGACTCGCCGTCCTTCGTCGGGCCAACATCGGCAAGGAGAAGGAGGTCTCGGACGCCGAGACCACTCCGCTGCGGGATCCCGAGTACTACCGCTACGACATCGACACCACGGAGGTGGCCGAGGTGTGGCGGCGGGGGAGCGTGGTGGCGTCGTGGCTGCTGGATCTCACCGCCTCCGCCCTCCTCCAGGATCCCGATCTGTCGAGCTTCACCGGGCGGGTGTCCGACTCCGGAGAGGGGCGCTGGACCTCGATGGCCGCCATCGACGAGGGCATCCCGGCCCACGTCCTGACGACGGCGTTGTACGAGCGCTTCAGCTCCCGGGGCGAGGGCGACTTCGCCGACCGGATACTGTCCGCCATGCGCAAGGAGTTCGGAGGCCACGACGAGCGATCCGGTTGAGGTCAGGGGCGAGTCCCGCCCAGGTGTCCCGGTGCGGGACGGGCTGTTCACGGAGGTGAAGGATGGCTCTGTCCGCCTGCTCGGAGGTCGGTGCGGCAGCTGCGGTGAGCACCACTTTCCGTCGACTGCCTGCTGCCCGTACTGCTCGGCCGAGGACGTCATCGAGGCTCCGCTGTCGCCGACGGGCACGCTGTGGTCGTGGACAGCAGTGACGGCCCCGCCCCCCGGCTACCGCGGCGAGGTGCCCTTCGGCTTCGGCGTGGTGGAGCTGCCCGAGCGGATCCGGGTCATCACCCGGATCACCGAGGCCGACCCGGCCCGCTTGCGTCGCGGCCAGGTCATGCGACTCGAGATCGTCCCCCTTCACATGGGTGAGGACGGTCGGCCCGTGGTCACCTACGCCTTCGGCCCGGACGAGCGATGACCGGGACCGACGTCGAGATCGCCGGTATCGGGATCCATCCGTTTGGGCGGTTCGACGGCAAGTCGGTGACCGAGATGGGGGTGGAGGCCGTGCGGGCGAGCCTGGCTGAGGCGGGCGTCGGCCGGGGGGGGCTTCCAGGCCGCCTTTTGTGGCACTGCCTACGGAGGAGTGGCTGCCGGTCACAAGGTCCTCGACGCCCTGGGCCTGACGGGCGTGCCGATCTTCGACGTGGAGGCCGGCTGCGCCAGCGGCGCTGCCGCGCTGATCCTCGCGGCCGATGCCATTCGCGCCGGCCAGCACGACACGGCGCTGGTGTATGGCATCGAGAAGATGCCCAAGGGCATCATCAGGTCGTCGTTCTTCGAGCCATGGCGTGAGGAGGCCGGCCTGGCTGCGACGCCCGCCTACTTCGCCCTGCGGGCCCAGCGCCTGATGCACGAGTCCGGTGTGACCCTGGACCACCTGGCCCAGGTCGTGGTGAAGAACCGTCGCCACGGGGTGGACAATCCGGCCGCCATGTTCCGACGGGCGGTCACCGCCGAGGACGTGCTGGCGTCGCGGGTCGTGTGCGAGCCGCTGCGACTGTGGATGCTGTGCTCTCCCAACGAGGGTGCGGCCGCCGTCGTGCTGCGGCGCTCGTCCGGCGCCTCCGGCGCGTCCGTGAAGGTCGCCGCCGCGGTCCTTCGATCGCATCTCCCGGGCAACGTGGTGAGCGAGGCCACTCCGATGTCCGGGCGGGTCGACGACAGCATTCCACCGCCCACGACCTTGGCTGCCCGGGCGGCCTACGAGGCCGCGGGGCTGGGCCCGTCGGATCTCGACGTCGTCGAATGCCAGGACACCGACGCCGCTCGGGAGCTCCTCTCCTACGAGGAGCTCGGGCTCTGCCCCAGGGGTGACGCAGGCAAGACGGTCGAGGACGGGGCCACGGAGATGAGCGGCCGGCTGCCGGTGAACCCGAGCGGGGGCCTGCTGTCGAAGGGCGAGCCACTGGGCGCCTCGGCGCTGGGTCAGGTGGTCGAGCTCACGCTCCAGCTGCGCGGCGACGCCGGGGCCCGGCAGGTGACGGGGGCGACGACGGCGCTGGCGCACACTGTCGGGAGAGGTGCCAACGCGTCGGTCGTGGTGCTGAAGCGGTAGCCGGGCAGCGTCGCGATGAGCTCAGTGGCCGGCTTACCCGGGCAGGCGTTCGGCGGGATCGATCGGGCTCCAGAGCGAGAGGCCTCCATCGGCGGCCACGATCTGGCCGGTGACCCAATCCAGCCCGGCCAGGGCGACCGCCGCCTCGGCCACCTGTCCGGGCGATCCCAACCCGCCCAACGGGGTTCGTCCGGTCACCTGCTCCTCGTAGCCCGGTAGGCGGCGGGCGGCGTCGAACATCGGCGTGTCCGTCGTGCCTGGCGCCACTGCGTTGACCCGGATGCGGGCGGGCCCGAGCTCTCTCGCCGCCACCCGCACGAGGGCGGCCACGCCCGCCTTCGACACGCAGTAGTGCGCCATGAGCCGGTCGGCCAGGAAGCCCGACACCGACGTGAGGGCCACGATGGCCCCTCCCGCGTCCGCCTGGCGCATGGCGCGGGCCGCTTCCCGCAGGCAGAGGAACGTGCCCCGGAGGTTGACGCGTTGGACCCGGTCCCACTCCGAGCTGGACATGTCGGCGACGGCCGACATGCCGCCCACGCCCGCGGCCAGCACGGCGACGTCCAGGCCGCCGAGTGACCGATGGGCGTGGCTCACGGCCTTGACGACCTGGTCTTCCTCGGCCACGTCACACGCCAACGCCAGATCGCCGTCGTCGGCATCGGCCTGGAGGTCGAGCACCGCCACCCGGCTGCCGGCGTGCTGCAGCCGCTGCACGACGGCCGCCCCGATCCCGCTCGAGCCGCCGGTGACGAGCGCGACACGCCCGTTCAGGTCCACGGTGCAGCGTACAAGCCGGGTCGGGTTCGCTCAGCCCGTGGCCTGCAGGAAGCCGGCGGCGATGGGGGCGGCGACCGCGCCCCCGACGCCGCCGCCCTCCACGATCACGGCGAAGGAGACGTCGCCGCGGTAGCCGATGAACCAGGCGTGAGTCTGCGGAGGTTGACCCGAGCCGAACTCGGCTGTGCCCGTCTTGCCGAAGACGGGCGGGCCGGGCACGTTGGCCGCCGTGCCGGTTCCGCCGGTGACGACCCCCCGCATCAGCTGAGCGAGGGTCCTCGCCGCGCCGGGCGGCAGAGACGGTGGAGGTTGGGCCGGGGGGGTCGAGGCGTTGGCGGGGTCGGTGACGAGGACCGGCGTCCGCCACTGGCCGGCGTCGATGGCGCCGGCCGCCAGCGCCATCGCCACCGGGCTGGCGAGGACGCGGCCCTGGCCGATGGCGTCCGCAGCCAGCTCGGTCGGGTCGCTGGTCGTCGGGATCTGCCCGGTGAAGGCGGGGAGCGGGAGCTTCCAGCCCGTGCCGATGCCGAGCGAGCGGCCCGCCGTCTGGAGCTGATCGGCGTTGAGGCGGGATGCCAACCCGATGAACGCCGTGTTGCACGATCGGGCGAAGTCGACCGAGAAGGGGACCGTTCCCGAGGTCTCTCCCTCGAAGTTGGTGAAGGACCTGCCCCCGACGGTGACGCTGGGCGGGCAGGCCGCGGGGGTGTCGGGGGTGACCCCCGTGGGGATGAGGGCGGTGGTCGTGACGATCTTGAACGACGAGCCCGGCGGGTACTGCCCGCTGAGGGCCCGGTCGAACGAGGAGTCGGGAGGGGTGTTGGCGACCGCCAGCAGCTGGCCGGTCGAAGGCTGGACGGCGACCAGGGCCGCCGGGTGCGGCGTGGTAGCGAGGGCGGTCTCGGCCGCCGTCTGGAGGCGCTGGTCCAACGTGGTCTGGACGGCGTGGCCCGGCTGTCCTGTGACCGAGAACGCGGTCCGGACCGCCTGGCCCTGGGCGTCGAGCACGACGACCGACCCCGAGGGGGTGCCGGCCAGCTGGCGCTGGTAGGTGAGCTCGAGGCCGGAGAGGCCGACGTCGTCGGCTGCCTCGAAGCCGGGCCCCGCCTGCTTGAGGGCGTCGGCCGTGGCCTGCCCGATCTGGCCCAGCACGGCCCGGCCGAAGGTGGATGTCGGGGGCAGGTTCTCGGTCTTCTGCTGGAAGGACAGGCCGGGGATCGGGTAGAGGACCGGCTTGGCCCTGGCGTAGTCGGCCTGGCGCAGGGTGATGACAGGGATGAACTGGTCGGGCTTGGCCCCGGCGAGGAGCTGCTGCACGCGGGCTGGATCCGTCCCGGTCGTGGCCTGGAGGGCGGCGATGGCGGCGGCCGGGTTGGTGAGCTTGCCCGGCACCACGCCGACGGTGACGACGGGTGTCGGCAGCACCAGCGGGGCGCCGGTGCGGTCGAGAATTGGGGCCCTGGCCGGGAGTGTCCTCGTCCGCCCGAGTCGCTGCCCGGGCCCGAGGCCCGGGTAGATGTCCGAGGGCGCCCAGGCGACCACCCACTGACCGCCGGCCGTCTGCCGCAGGCCGAGCCGGCCCTGGTACTTCCAGACGCCGAGGCCGGCCAGGGTGAGGGCGGCCGAGAAGGTGGCGCTCGATCCGCCCACGTCGCCCAGCCGCAGGTCGGCGTGGCCGACCTGGAGGTCGTTCGTCACCTGCTGGAGGTCGGCGACGGCCCGGTCCGGAGCACCCGTGTGGCCCGCGGCCCCCTGGAGGTCGCCCTTCGACCAGGCCGACAGAAAGGCGCTGGCTGTCGGCGCGCCCGACGATCCGGAGGAGCAGCTGGCGAGCAGGGCCGCCGCCGTGGCCACGGCGCCCACGAGGACGGCTGCAGACCGGCGCGGCACGGCCGCAGACCCTACCCCCGACGACGTGACCGCCCGGAGCGCGGCCCTGCTGTCTGTGCCCGGTTTGCCCACATACCGGCGGGAAGAAATGTGCAGACCTGTAATGTTGTAAGACTCCGAACGAGGAGTTCATTTAGGAGTCCACCATGCCGACCACCGAACCCAACACCGTGAGCTTGCCGCTGCTGCCCATCGAGGTGGGCGTCGTGCTGCCTCAGATGGTGGTGACGCTCGCTCCGGACACCGACGAGGCGAAGAATGCGATCCAGGCGGCGTCCACCGCCGACGGGCTTCTGCTGCTCGTGCCCCGTATCGACGGGCGCTACGCCAAGGTCGGGACCGTGTCCCGGGTGGACGAGGTGGGCCAGCTGCCCAACGGGCAGCAGGCCGTGTTGCTGAGAGGCCTCTCCCGTGCCGTCGTCGGCACCGGCGTGGCCGGTACCGGCCCCGGGCTCTGGGTCCAGGCCGAGCGGATCGAGGACCCGACCGTCGCCACCGGCGGTCTGGCCGAGCTGGCGCGGGAGCTGCGGGGTGTGGTGAGCGCCCTGGCCGAGCGCCGTCGTTCGCGGCGGCTGCCGGAGGCGCTCGCCAGCGCCACCGAGCCCGGAGCCCTGGCCGACGCCATCATCGGCGGCTGGACCGACTTTCCCGTCGCCCGCGCCGTCGAGGTCCTGGAGACCCTGGATGTCGAGGAGCGCGTGCGCAAGGTCCTCGGCTGGGCGCGTGACGCCCTGGCCGAGCACGAGGTCGCGGACCAGATCCGCACCGACGTGGCCGAGGGCATGGAGCGGACCCAGCGTGAGTTCCTGCTCCGTCAGCAGCTGGCCGCCATCCGCAAGGAGCTGGGCGAGCTCGGCGACGCCGAGGGGCCGGTGGCCGAGTACCGGGCCAAGGTCGAGGCCGCTGATCTGCCCGCCGACGTGCGGACGGCCATCGAGAAGGAGATCGAGCGCCTCGAGCGCACCAGCGAGCAGAACCCCGAAGGGGGCTGGATCCGGACCTGGCTGGATACTGTCCTGGACGTGCCCTGGGGGGTCCGCTCCGAGGACCGCCTCGACGTCGAGGAGGCAAGAGAGGTTCTCGACGCCGACCACACCGGTCTGTCCGACGTGAAGGACCGCATCATCGAGTACCTGGCCGTTCGCAAGCTGCGGGCCGACCGCGGCCTGAGTGAGGACGACCGCCGCGGTGCCGGCGCCATCGTCGCCCTGGTGGGGCCGCCGGGCGTCGGAAAGACGTCCCTGGGCGAGTCCGTGGCCAGGGCCATGGGCCGGAAGTTCGTTCGTGTCGCCCTGGGCGGCGTTCACGACGAGGCCGAGATCCGCGGCCACCGCCGTACCTACGTCGGCGCGGCCGCCGGGCGGATCGTGCGTGCCATCCGCGAGGCCGGGACCATGAACCCGGTGCTCTTGCTGGACGAGGTGGACAAGATCGGCGCCGACTGGCGGGGTGACCCCTCGTCGGCGCTGCTCGAGGTGCTGGATCCGGCCCAGAACCACACCTTCCGGGACCACTACCTCGAGGTCGACCTGGACCTGTCCGACGTGGTCTTCCTGGCCACCGCCAACGTCTCCGAGACGATCCCTGGGCCCTTGCTCGACCGCATGGAGCTCGTCCGCCTGGACGGCTACACCGAGGACGAGAAGGTCGCCATCGGCCGGGACCATCTGCTGGCTCGCCAGCTTCAGCGAAATGGGCTGGTGCCCGACGACGTCACCGTGACCGAGGACGCCCTGCGCGCCATCGTGTCCGACTACACCCGCGAGGCGGGGGTCCGCAGCCTGGAGCGGGAGCTGGGCAAGCTCCTGCGAAAGGTCGCCACGGCCATCGCCTCCGATTCCCAGTCGACCCCCGTGGTCGTCGAGGGTGGCGACGTCGCCAGGTACCTCGGCCGGGCGCGCTTCTTCGCCGAGGCTGCCGAGCGCACCTCGGTGCCCGGGGTGGCCACGGGGCTCGCCGTCACCGGGGCGGGTGGAGACGTCCTCTTCATCGAGGCGTCCTCGATGGAGGGCGAGGGGCTGGTGCTGACCGGCCAGCTCGGCGACGTCATGAAGGAGTCGGTCGAGATCGCCCTGTCCTACGTGCGCTCGCACGCGGATGCCCTGGGGCTGTCCCCCGAGGCGGCCACCAAGCGGCGCTTCCACGTCCACGTGCCGGCAGGTGCCGTTCCCAAGGACGGTCCGTCGGCAGGTGTGACCATGACGACCGCGCTGACCAGCTTGCTGACCGGGCGTTCGGTCCGGTCGACCGTGGGCATGACCGGAGAGGTCACGCTGCAGGGCAAGGTGCTGCCGATCGGAGGCGTGAAGCAGAAGGTGCTGGCCGCCCACCGAGCCGGTCTCACCGAGGTCGTCCTCCCTGCTCGCAATGGGGGAGACCTCGATGACGTCCCCGAGGCGGTGCGGGATCAGCTGTCCTTCCACCTGGTGGACGACGTCGCCGAGGTCCTCGCCGTGGCCCTCGAGCCCGCTGCCGCCGAGGTGAGGTCAGCGGCGTAACCCCTGCCCCCTGCAGGTGGGCGGGGAGTGTGACAATACTCCCCCTATATGGTGCTGATCGGCTCCCAGAAGGAGCCCGCGTCCCCTCCGCCCCGTCGACGGCTGCGGCGCCTCTGGTTCGTCCCGGTGGCCGCCGTGGTCGTCGCCGTGGCGGCGGTGACGGCCCTCCTGGCCACCTCGGGCACGTCCGGACCGGACCGGTCGTCGCGAACAGCCAGCGCCCAGCCGGGTGCTCCGTCACGTTCGTCTTCGAGCCGGGTAACGACGACGACGGCGCCGCCGCCTCCGCCGCCTCCACCGCCCGTCGACGCCCGCCCCCTGGTCAGTCCCCCTCTTCCAGGCGAGGGGCACTGGGTCCCGGCTGGCCGCGTTGCCGTCTGGGCTCCGGACGGTCGGCCGAACGGGACCGTCCCTGTCGTCTACACCACCACGCTCCGCCCGGGTGGCGGGTCGTCACCGACGGGCTTGGCGCTGATCAATACCAAGCTGACGAAGACAGTGCAGTACGCCGGGACGGATGAACCCTCAGGCTCCTGGCCCGCCCAGGGGGCCATCGACCCGTCCCTCCGTCCGCAGCTGGTGGCCGCCTTCAACTCCGGCTTCCGCCTCGGGACCGGATCGGGTGGGTGGTACGCGGACGGGAGAGCGGCTCTGCCCCTCCAGGACGGCTACGCCTCCCTGGTGATCCATGCCGACGGCTCGGCGACGGTGGGCCAATGGGGGCGGGACGTGACCCTCACGCCCGACGTGGTCTCGGTCAGGCAGAACCTGCATCTGCTGGTCGACGGCGGCGCGCCAGCCAACCTGGGCTCGAGCTGGGGCGCCACACTGGGCGGCGGCAGCAACGTCTGGCGCTCTGCGGTCGGCGTCGACGCGGACGGCAATCTCATCTACGCCGCGGGACCGGCGCTCGACCCGGCCGGACTGGCACAGGTCCTGGTGGCGGCGGGCTGCGTTCGGGCCATGGAGCTCGACATCAACCCACAGTGGGTCAGCCTCTCGACCTATGTCCCCGTACCCTTCGCCCCGCCCGATCAGGTGCAGGGGACGCCGCTCCTCGCGGGCATGAACTACGGCCCCACCCACTGGCTCGAACCGAGCTCCCGGGACTTCCTCGCCGTGTTCACCCGCTGAGGGCTCATCCGCCCAGAGTCAGGCGCCGACGCAGCTCGGCGTGGTAGTCGCCGAAGTAGCGGGGGATCACATCGAGGGAGAACTCCGAGAGGATGGACGTCGGCGGCTCCCGCTCGAGCAGGAACTCCATCGACTGCCGCACGATCACCTCCTGGTCCACGGCACGAAGCTCGGGGTCGTCCAGCATGGCCTGCGGCACCGTCACCCGATGGCTGGTCGAGCCCCGGCCGTCCTCGAGCCGCACGGAGAACTGTCCCGGCCCCGTCGGGGTGATCGAAATGTCGGCCATGGACCGAGCATGGCACGCTAGCGGACGTCATGAACTTCTCGGCTGAGCACCAGCTCTTTCGCAAGACCGTGCGGGACTTCGTGGAACGGGAGATCGAGCCTCACGTCGACCGGTGGGAGCAGGAGGGGGGTTTCCCGGCCCACGAGCTGTTCCCCAAGCTGGGCGCGCTCGGGTTGCTCGGGCTGGAGTACGACCCGAGCTACGGCGGGCAGGGGGCCGACCACTCCTACACGGTCGTCGCCGGCGAGGAGCTGGGGCGCATCGGCTGCGGCGGGGTGCCGATGGCGATCAGCGTGCAGACCAACATGGCGACACCGTCTCTGCACCGCTTCGGGACCGACGACCTGAAGCGTCGCTACCTCGCCCCGGCCATCCGGGGAGAGATGGTGACGTCGATCGCCGTCACCGAGGCGGACGCCGGCTCCGACGTCGCCTCGCTGCGTACCCGGGCCGAGCGCGACGGCGACGAGTGGGTGGTCAACGGGACCAAGCTGTACATCACCAACGGCGCCCAGGCCGACTGGCTGTGCCTGCTGGCGAGGACCTCGGGCGACGGTGGGTATCACGGAATGTCACAGATCGTGGTACCGACCGACCTCCCGGGGTTCACCGTCAGTCGCAAGCTCGAGAAGCTCGGGAACTGGTCGTCCGACACGGCTGAGCTGTCGTTCGAGAACGTGCGCGTCCCGGTCGCCAACACCATCGGAGAGATCGGGCAGGGCTTCCAGCAGCAGATGG